>JBPEXS010000226.1:0-9253 GCA_052031325.1 Thalassolituus sp.
AAAAATCAGTAGCCTGCAATGCAAGCGCACATCAGTACGAATAAAATCGATTGTTAAAGAGCGATAAAACAGTGACTGCTCCGATCTGTAATCTTAAGCAATACTCGTCACTGATTCAGGAGATAGCTTCCTCAGTTTGGAAATGGTAGTCAGCGTAATCGGACAACTCTTTCAGAATTTGCTCAATAGCCTGTTTGGAAACACCCTGCACATACTGCTGACCCAGCTTGTTCAGCAGGATCACCAAATTACGATGCTGATCATCAATAATCGCAATACCCGTCTCAAGTTGCGGGTTCCAGGGAAAGATTTCAAACGTGTTGTTTGCATCATCTGAAAGTGATGTCATGTGTAAAATAGCCTTATAGCCGAATTCAAACCTTTAAAAAGACATTGTATACCAGCCACCTATTCCCATATATCCATAAGGGATAAATACAGTAAATTTTTGCTATGGGAATTAACACCACAGGTTAATGAAACGTGACCCTGGCCTTTTCTTCCGGTAGATTAATGTCCCTGATACAGAGCCTTTTGCTTTGCAGGGAGACCTATCTGCGATGAAACCATCAAACTCGCTTGCCCATGCACCCGCTACACGGCGCAACAGAGAGCCGATCTTCAATGTCTTGCAGACATACCTTCCCGATCCGGCCAGGGTACTGGAAATAGCTTCAGGAACGGGCGAGCACGCGGTGTATCTGTCCTCAAATCTCTCACAGGTCGTTCACTGGCAACCCACCGATATAGATCCGACAGCCTTAAGCAGCATCGAAGCCAGGCGACAGAGTGACCACCATCCAAAGCTGTTTCCAGCCCGACTCCTGGATGTAACCGCTCCCACAGAAATGCCTCAGGGTGACTACAACACCCTGCTGGCGATCAACATGATCCATATTGCGCCCTGGCAAGCCGCCGAGGGGCTTATGAAATTAGCCCAAAATCTGCTCAGTAACGATGGCGTCCTCTTCCTCTATGGCCCTTTCTGGCAGGCCGATGTCAGCCCTGCCGAGAGCAACCTGGCATTTGATGCATCACTCCGCCAACGTAACCCGCTCTGGGGTATCCGCCATCTGGATGAGGTCACTCATCTGGCAAAAGAGCAAGGGCTGATACGACAAGCGGTAGTTCCCATGCCAGCTAACAATCTATCGGTGGTATTTCGGAAGGAGTGAGCAAGTACAGCAGCCGAACTGCTGTACCCGCCAGGCTGGCAATCCACTCTTTACAGGCTATCAACTCTGCAGATAGTGAACGACTCAATAGTCACTGACTTTCACTTTGAACAACCATGCATAGAGCGCTGGCACAAATAGCAAGGTAATCAGCGTACCCACAGCGACACCGCCAATCAGCACATAGGCCAAGGGTCCCCAGAACAGATCCAGAGCCAGCGGAATAAAAGCCAGCACCGCCGCCAGAGCGGTTAGTACCACCGGACGGGAACGCTGCACCGCCGCCTCAACCACAGCGGCACCCGCCTGCATACCGGAATCGAAGTTATCCTGCACCTGTTGCGCCAGTATCATGGTGTTGCGCATTAAAATACCACTTAAACCGATCAACCCCAGCAGCGCGGTAAAACCAAACGGCTGGTTAAACAACAGCAGTGCTGCCACCGCTCCTACCAACCCGAGTGGAGCCGTCGCAATCACCACAAACGTGCCGGTAAATGAGCGCATCTGCAGCATGATGAAAATCAGCATAAGCGCCAGCATAAGCGGTTGCAGCTTCTGGATGGAGCTATCCGCTTTGCCAGACTGTTCAACCGATCCACCTATATCGATACGATAGCCCGGTGGTAATTCAGCAAGCAGCGACTGCATGTCAGCCCAGATCGCATGGGTCACGTCAGGTGGCTGGGCTCCTTGTACATCGGCATGTACAGCCAGAAAGGGTTCACGGTTATAGCGTTTTATCACCGGATCTTCATAGCGGATACTCAACTCGCCCAACTGACTGAGCGCCACCTTGCGCCCATCCGCTGTCTTAAGCTCTAGCGCCTCGGGTAACAGCCCCCCTTCGCGTGCACTGCGCGCGATCACCTGTACGCTGCGAACATCCTGACGCACATCGGTGACATTAAAACCATTGAGTTGAAACGCCAGTTGCTGCGCAACCTCGGTCGGCGTCAGTCCCATTAACCGCAGACGGTCAGGGTCCATATCCAGATAGTAGGCGGGTGTACGCTCATCCCATTCCAGGTGCGGCATCACGGTATTGGGATGCGCCGCCATCAGATTACGCACCTCGTGAGCGATGGAACGCAAGACTTCAGTATCCGGGCCCAGCACGCGAAAGCTGACAGGCCAGATAACCGGCGGTCCAAATAGCAAACGGGTAACGCGTACCCGTGCTTCAGGAAACTCACCTGCCTCCAGGTGACGATTCATCTCCGCCATAATACGATCACGAGCACCGGCATCATGGCCTATGGCAATGATCTTGGCAAAGGCCGGATCAGGCTGTTCAGGGTTAGCCGAAATAAAGAATCGAGGCGCACCCGCACCGATATAGGATGACAGGCTTTTCACTTCGGGCAGCGTTTCCAATATGGCTTCGAGGCGTTTTACCGTGGCTTCTGTCGTGCCGATTGCACTGCCCTGCGGCAGGTTAATATCGATCAATACCTCTGGACGGTCTGAACCTGGAAAAAACTGCTTTTGTACCAGCGTTGCCATACCCACACCGCTGAGTATCAACAACATCAGTGTCGACAGCACGACCGTTTTACGATAACGCACACAGGTGTTTACCACGCCTCGCAGATACTGGTAAAAACGTGTTTGATAGATATCTCCAGCCTGATGCTGAGTATAGGATGGCAGCAGCTTCACTCCCAGATAAGGCGTAAAAGTCACAGCCACCAGCCAGGAAACCAGCAGTGCAAAGGCCAGCACCCAAAAGATATTGCCGGCATATTCACCCACACCTGACTGGGCAAAGCCGATCGGGACAAAACCCGCTACCGTCACCAGCGTACCAAACAGCATAGGGGCGGCCGTCACACTCCAGGCATGACTGGCCGCGCGCACCCGCTCCCAGCCCTCTTCCATTTTAACGATCATCATTTCAATGGCGATGATGGCATCATCCACCAGTAACCCCAGGGCGATAATCAAGGCACCCAGAGTGATACGATCCAGATTGATCCCGGTAATTTTCATCAACAGGAAGGTCAGGCCGATGGTAACGGGGATGGCAATACCTACCACCAGACCCGCACGAAAGCCAATCGCCAGTATGCTGACAGCCATAACGACCAGCACCGCCACCAGAAACTTGATCTGAAACAGATCAACGGCCTGACTGATCGCTTCGGTCTGATTGGTCAGCATATGCAAAGACATACCCAGGGGTAACGCGGCCTGTTCAGCATCAATAAAGGCCGTCAGACGCTCACCAAACTCCAGGCCGTTCTGACCGGCCTGCATCACCACCCCCAACAATATGGCCGCTTCACCATGCGCCCTGATCATATAGGAGGGAGGATCTTCGTAACCTCGCCGTATATCTGCCAGATCAGACAGCTTTAACAGATGGTCTCCCACACGTATCGGCAAAGCAGCCAGTTGATCAAGGTCCGCCAGATCAGCATCCACACGCAGGTAGGCGCGTGGCCCGTCCAGGTCAACAAAGCCAGCTGGCATCATACGATTACTGGCTTCAATCGCGGCAAAAATCTGCTCTGCTGACAACCCCAGGTTATTCAGGCGGTTCATATCAAAGTCGATAAACACCCGCTCACTGCGCTCGCCCAGTAACAGCGCTTTTTGCAGGCCAGGCACACGCTGTAAACGATCACGGACAGATTCCGCTTCACGGGTGAGGCTGTGCATCGGCATACCCGGTGCCGTCAGTGAAATCAGCGAGAAATACACATCTGAAAAATCATCATTAACGATCGGACCTATGACCCCCGCAGGCAGACTTCCGGCTTCATCCAGCATGCGCTTACGTACCTGATAAAACAGATCAGGCACCCTTTCACTGGGTGAAAAGTCCTCGAACTCTATCTGTAAATCGGCCCGACCCGGACGTATCGTGGTTTCAATTTTATACAGGTACTCCACTTCCTGAATGCGTTTCTCCAGACGGTCAACAACCTGATCCTGTAACTCGGTCGGTGTGGCACCGGGCCAGATAGCCGACACCACCATCACCCGTACAGTGAAGGATGGGTCTTCGGCACGCCCCAAAGATGAAAACGCATAGACACCGGCAAAGACAGACAGGAGAAGAAAAAACAGGGTTACCGAGCGTTCACGCACTGCCAGGGCTGACAAATTGGGAAAATTCATCGCGCCTGCTCCCTGACCTGCATGCCCGGCGTTAATAAATGCGTGCCCAGCGCAACAATGCGACTACCCTGCGTCAGGGAAGCGCGAATACGGGCATATTCCTGGCTCAGCTCCAGCACCTCCACAGGCACAGGCTGCACCTGCCCCTCAACTACTTGCCAGACCTGAGCGCCTTGACTGCGTTCATCCAGTGCGCCCAGGGGCACACTAAAGGTTGTCTCCTGCAGTGGCTGGTCAAGCCTGACCTGTACCACACTGCCCAGACTTAAGGCATCAGAGCGCGACTCAATACGATAACGTGCCCGCCAACTGCGACTGTCAGGATCAGCCGAGGCTGCCATCTCCCGCAAAGTAATCGCTAATGATTCACCATCAATCAACAGGCTACCAGACGCTGGAGCATCCTCACCTTCAGGCAGATATACCTCCGCTTCAAGTGAGCTATCGTCAATCAGAGTAGCCAGAGCCTGCCCCATGATGACCACCTGTCCTGGCTCAGCTGTCACGGCATTCAGTATGCCCGCTTTTTCAGCACGCAGTTCAGCATAATCCACAGCATTACGTGCCTGCTCCAACACAGCATTAGCCGCCTGATGACGACTGATGGCTTCACGCAGTGTCAGCTCATAACGCTCCAGGGTTTGGCGGCTGACAAACTGGCCGTCTACCAGTGTTTGTTGACGATTCAACTCGCTGCGTGCAATTGCCAATGCCGCTTCAGTCGTTTTCATGTCAGCTTCAGCCACTCGCACCGAGGCTAACAAATCACGCGGGTCCAACTGGAACAGCAACTGCCCCGCTTCGACCCGCTGACCCGCATCAACATAGCGCTCCAGAATACGGCCCGAAACCTGAAAGGCAACGGGTGTTTCATAGCGCCCTTTTACTGTGCCGGATAGCTTCAGAAAAGCAGAAGAGGCATTACTCACTACCAGAGTTCGAACCCAGGGAGCCGCAGACTGAGGTGCATTGGATGCACCATTATCTGGACTACAGCCCAGCATTAACAGCACAATAGCCATAAAGAATAAGGGTCTATGCATGGTAATCGACTCAAAAATAACTATGATTAATGAACGCAATCGTACACTAATTAAAATGGATAAAAAAGTGCCTTGTAAGTCACGATCGGGACGACCTGTCGATCCCAGCAAAGAAGTCGCTATTCTGGATGCCGCCACAGAACTTCTGTTCACCCAGGGCCCAGCTAAATTCTCGATAGAAGCGGTCGCACGTAAAGCGGGCGTTTCAAAAGTAACGGTCTATAACCGCTTTAACGAAAAAAACACACTGATCGAGGCCATCATTCATCGCCAGTGCGATAGCTTGCTTCAACACCTGGTTATCGAACCTGAGCAGGGCCAAACACCTCGGCAAGCACTGCATGACTTTGCACTAAACCTGGCACATTTCGTACTCAGCCATGAACACCTCAATTTTCTGCGTTTGCTGGGCAGCCTGCACGAAGTAGACCGGGATCTACTGCACAGCATGTACAACAACAGTGTTCAAAACGCCTTAGACACCTTGAGCGGCTGGTTAAAAATACAACAAGAGGCAGGACGTATAGAGTGTACTGATACTGAGCATGCCGCCGAGTTGTTTTTGAGCATGCTTGCAGGACTGGACATAGTGCGTGCCTTGCATCAACTCCCACCCAGACAACCTGGTGAGGAAATCAACAGGCATGTTGACGCTGTTGTGAAGCAGTGCTGGAGGCTGTGGCAGAGATGAAATGTTTCATTTAGTAAAACTGATTACCATTTTGCTTTATTTGCATCTAAAATAAAGATCAAAAGTTAGATCCTGGAGTGAAAAGCAAGATGACTGCACAACTAAAGCAACGACCAGACCCAGCTGTTGTCCTGTCAAAAGCACTACTTAATGCATCCAAACAGCTGACACTCAAGCAAGATGAGCTGGGCAAGGTGATTGGTGTGCATAGAACCGCGATAACACGCTTAAAGCAAAACCTGGACCTGAGTCCCGACAGTAAACAAGGTGAACTGGCCCTGCTGTTGATCAGAGCCGCCCGGGCACTATTTGCACTCACCGGGGGTGACCAGGCCTGGATCAAACATTTCATGCGCTCACAGAACAAGCTTACTGGCGGTGTTCCTGCTATACAGGTACAAACTGTTCAGGGACTTATGCGTGTGGTGACCTGCCTGGATGCGATACGAGGCAAGGTGTAACCATAATCTGGGCTGACTGTAACGGCGAAGCCTGCATCAGACCCATTGAGGGGTTGTTATACCGCCTGGTGGAAAATCAGGAACAAGTCGCCACACTAGGCTATGTGGACACACTCGAAGAACAGGCGGTGCTTGAAGAGTTACTTGAAACCTCAAAACCCGACTATCCTGATACCTACCCAAACACCCTGCACTACCTGCTCAAAACACCTTTTCGTTATCCTCCCTTACACTGGGGATCTCGATTTGGCCGTATCCATGAACCTAGCCTGTTCTACGGCGGAAAATCACTTGAAGTAACCCTGGCAGAATCCGCCTTCTACCGCTTTGTGTTTCTCCGCTCAATGGAAGGAACGGCACCTGCGGCAAAATTGAACACCGAGCATACGCTGTTCACAGTGGGTTATAAGACCGATAAAGGTATCCAGCTTCAACAGCCACCCTTTAGTGCATTCACGGCAGCATTGCGCCACCGCACTGAGTACTCCCTGACTCAAGCATTAGGCACCAACATGAGAGAAGCTGGAGTAGAAGCCTTTGAATATCTATCGGCCCGTTCAGCTCGTGATGAGCTGTGCGCAGCCCTCTTTACCCCCATCGCCTTCACTGACCAGGCGCCGCAATCCAGAGAAAACTGGTTTTGTGAACTAACCCAGGAACAGGTAACCTTTAAAGCAATGGGCTCCCAACAGGTCTTCAGCTTTTGTCTGGAGGAGTTCTCTGTTAACAGGCTGTTTCCTATGCCAGCCCCATCCGCACCACGGAACCCGGTATGATTAACCCAGCGTCATTTACACATCCATACCAATTAAAGAATCAATTCCTTCATCTCTGATGGTCGCCTTAACTTCATCCAGTGCGGCTTCCTCTGTATCGAACTCATCTTCCCAGACTGTCGAAACACCCGATTCATCAATCACTTCAAGAATCCAGCCTCCCGTGTCGCCACGGTAAATATCGACCTGAACAGTTTTACCCTCAGCCGTCAGCTCCTGGCTTAAAGCACTCATTTCAACTTCAAAATCATCTTCCATCTACAACCTCCAACGTGGGATTTTCAATTCATTAGGCTTTTACCATAAGGTATGTGCCTGCACCAACCATAAAACCGCCAGCGGTCTTTTTAACAACGCCTGGTGCTCTGCCCTTAGTCCAGGACAGAATCCTGCTGGCGAAATACGCATAACCCAGTTTAACACCACCGACTGCAACGACAGTCAACACAATAATCGTTGCAATGTCTGACGTGGCGATAGTCGTCAGATCGACAAATGCAGGAAACAAGCTTGCATAGAAAAAAATGGCTTTTACATCACCGAGAGTAATAACTCAAGTTTCGGAGTTCAGTTTAGCTTAAAATCAGTACTCATCACCAATAGATTTGGCTTCTAGCCTCAGCGTGAAGGTATCCATTTGCATGACTTGCATAAAGAACTCCTGAACCGTTTTGTCTATTTGGTTCATGATCTCTTGGGCGACGCTGACTCCATATAGCTTGCTGAGCTCATCAAGCGCTCCCGATATCAGCGCTCTAAAGATAACCCAGAGTCGGCTGGCAAAATCTAAGGTGCACAGACTGTTGATCATGTCGTTACGACTATAACTCAGTCGAGCGGCACCTTCCTCGTGTTGAGTCAATAGCAGCAAGCAGAATCGCAGAGCCGTTAAATGGATGGAGGCGATATAAGCACTGTAATGTGTACTCTGCTCTTTAAGGAACCCAAGCTTTTGTTTCGCTTCCTTAAAGTACACTTCGATTCCCCAGCGTAATGCATAGATTTCGAGTATTCTCTCATCACTGAGGTGAGTGTCGGTGGATAAAAACAAGGCCCAATCATGCTTTCCAGCACGCTGTTTTTCTTCGTTAACGCCACGTACAAACAGCAGCTTGACCTTGATCCAGTGATCAGGTGCATCGAGGGTTTGTGCTAAGTTTAACTCAACGGTGATCGCCTTAGACTGGTATGGCCTGCCCTTAACCTTCTGCCATTGGCCTTTGATGTGATGTTGGTATAGCTCAGCCGCTGTTGAGAGAACCTTGTCACTACCGGCCACGCGGTAACTCATTTTATTTTTCTTCATACGGACAATGGAGACTAACGATTGCGCTTCCATAAAGGCCAGCATGGACTTACTGGCAAACCATGAATCGGCTAAAAAATACTGTGCATGAATGCCGGACCGATCGGCTCGCTTAATCATGCCATGGACCATCTCCGGTTTAGTCATTGACTGCGCATCACGATAACGTTTTGCGGCGATACTGCGACCATCGGCAAAGGCTTTGGTCAGAGGTTGTGATTTAACTCGACTGATATAGAGTTCGCTATCTAAAGGGATAAATTGCTTTTCAGTCGCCAGCCCTAGGGTCAGGATTTGCTGCCCCATCACACAACGACCATTGAGGTGATCAAAGTGGCTAGAGATGCCTGGCATGGTTTTACCGCGCCGTGTTTTAACAGAATCATCAACAACATAGGCGCGTATGGCGCTGTGGTCAGTCAAACTGATGACGGTCTTCGCTGTTTGAAGGTGCAACTTGCGCCAATCCAGATCTTCCCGATTAAGAAGATCATAAAGGGCATCCTTCTTAGTGATCGAGAAGCTTTGTAACGACTCCTTTGAAAACATCGTTAAGCCAGACCCAAAGCAGTAAAAGGTACACTACATCACTGACGGGTGATCCTGAACGCTTTGAAAACCGCGCTTGTTTCAGCAGTCGATTAAAACCGATGCGCTGCCATGCTTTGCTAAACA
>JBPEXS010000227.1:0-1692 GCA_052031325.1 Thalassolituus sp.
CACCAAACAGATAACGTCTGCCGTCAGACAGCCGCTGCTCCAGTTCATCCAGCGTGTTAAACACCTTCTCATAAGCCTCTTCATAGGCCGCTTGAGTGGTGGCAAAACCGGCCTGATACACACCGTTATTGAGGTTGTCGTAGATGTGCGGGTTCAGCGCATTGATCTCTTCTGCCAGCGCCGCCGGATACAGATCCGGACCAGTTGTACCCAGTTGGTTAAACGCCGTATTCAGCATGCGGACGATGTCTGCAGACTCGTTGTTTACGATGGTACCGGTCTGTTTATCCCACAGTACCGGAACCGTAGCCCGACCGGTAAAGTCCGGTGCGGCTTTGGTGTACAGCTCGTGCATATAAGTGGCACCGTTGAGGGTATCGTCATCCGCACCGTCAAAGTCACCGAACTTCCAGCCCTGATCGGTAAGAGCAGGATTCACCACAGACACACTGATCATGTCCTGCAGGCCTTTCAGCGCCAGTACCATCAGCGTGCGTGATGCCCATGGGCAGATGTACGCCACGTATAAGTGGTAACGCCCCTTTTCGGCTTTAAAGCCCGCTTCGCCGGTAGGCCCGGCACTGCCATCGGGTGTGATCCAGTGACGGAATGATGAGGTCTGGCGTACAAAACGACCGTCATCGTCGGCTTCCTGCACCGGTTGCCAGTTATCTGTCCACTTGCCGTTCACTAACATAGGGATGTCCTTTGTTTAAAATAAAGGCCCGGACAGTGCCGGGCATCGAGCTTATTGCACTCAGTTCAATGAACTCAGCTGTGCTGCGGCTGCAGAGTCGGTTCAGAATCCAGCTTACCGCTGATCAGACCATCCACTGAGTAAGCGCCTGCACCCTGAATCATTAATGCCACAGAGACAATCATAAGCGTCAGCGCGTATTCATACCCGTTATTGGCCATGAACAGTCCGTTGCTGATATGCACACTGAAGATCGCGATCAGCATAGTGAAGGCTGTCAGCAGAGCCGCCGGACGGGTCAGCAGACCCAGCGCCAGCGCCAGACCGCCAAAGAATTCCGCGCTGCCCGCCAGAAAGGCCATCAGCAGTCCCGGTTCAAGCCCGATACTGGCCATCCACTGACCTGTGCCTTCAAGGCCGTAGCCGCCGAAAGCGCCGAAGAGTTTCTGCGCACCATGTGCAGCCAGAATCAGACCGGTTGGAACACGCAGAATGAATGCGGCCAGACCGGCATCAGATGACAATACGCGTTTGATCAGTTGAGTATTCATAGTCGTTCTCCATCAATTGGGTAGGTTCGTTGTCTGTTTCAACTGTGTCCAGAATACTTTTACTGAAATGAATGATTAATACGCCTATCATTGTTTTATTATCATCAAAATGTTGATAATTGATTTAATGGCAGGAACTCAATGGACCGTATTGATGATATGCAGGCCTTTGTGGCCGTGGTACAGGAAGGCAGCTTCACACGGGCGGCGGAGCATCTGGACACGTCACCGCAGATGATCAGCAAGCAGGTATCGCGTCTGGAAGAGCGCTTAGGCGTGCGCCTGCTCAACCGCACAACCCGCAAGGTACACCTCACCGAAGCCGGTGAAGGCTTTGCCGCCAGGGCAGAAGCTCTGCTGGAAGACTTTGCCGACCTTGAGAACCAGTTGGGTGACTATCAGGCCGAAGTTCAGGGGCAGCTGCGGATAACCGCCCCCGCCTCT
>JBPEXS010000228.1:0-1096 GCA_052031325.1 Thalassolituus sp.
CAGGCGCTGATGCCCCTGCTGCAACAGTCGCCGGATGATGAATCACTGGTGTTGTTACTGACCGAGGCCTACCACAACGGCGGTGAGACTCAGGCCTCTGTAAAGCTGCTCAATCAGGCCCTGCAACGGCTGCCTGACAGTCAACAGCTCTGGCTGGCGCTGGCACTGGCGTACGAAGACCTCGGTGATAAAGCCGCAGCCACCAATGCCTTTCAGCGTGCTATTGATCTGCAACCAGACTGGGCCTTTGCAGTGGCCAGTGCCGTCAGCTTTGCCCGTAAAGAGTCACCGCATGCGTGGATAACATCCGCGCGTAAACTGGCGCAGAAAAAAAACCTCAACGCTGAAGACCGGGCCAACCTGCACTTTGCCCTGGCACGCACCGAACAGAGTCTGGGCCAGCATGACGACGCCTTTGTCCAGGTTCGACACGCCAACCGTGCCCGGCGCAAGCAGGCAGGGCCGCTCAACCGCGAAGCTCAGGCCCGCCGCGCAGACCGCCTGATTGAAGAATTCAGCCCTGAACGCATCCGGGCGCTGAAAACCATGGGCAACGCCGATCAACGCCCCACCTTAGTTGTCGGCCTGCCGCGCAGTGGTACCTCTTTGATTGAGCAGGTACTCGCCTCACACCCCAACGTAGAAGGGTGTGGAGAACTGCCCGACCTGCCCAATCTTACCCGTTGGATGGGCGAAATGCTGGGTTCCGGCTGGCCCCAGAGCAGCCGCCAGCTGAACCCGCAGATGATGAAGCAGGCTGCCGGCCTGTATCTGTCGACCCTGGATCGCTTCAGTCAGGCAGATACTCTGCGCTGCATCGACAAAACCCCCGCAAATTTTTTCCACGTCGGAATCTTTCAGTCGCTGTTTCCCCAGGGCCGGGTCATCTGGATGCGACGCGACCTGCGTGATGTTGCACTGTCGATCTATTTTGAGAACTTCAGCCACAGTCAGAAGTACGCCACCGATCTGGCCGACATTGCGCATTACGCGCTGGCTCAACAACGCATGATGCAGCACTGGACTGATACCGGCGAAATCAACCTGCTGGAAGTGCATTACGAAGATCTGGTTGCGGATTTCGAACCCCAGGCAC
>JBPEXS010000229.1:0-1187 GCA_052031325.1 Thalassolituus sp.
TGCATGACATCGGTCTGAACATCGTTAAGAACGACGCTGGCGAGATCGGTTTCCGCGTGCTTGTCGGTGGTGGTCTGGGTCGTACCCCGATTCTGGGTGAAGAGATCAACAGCTTCCTGCCTGAAGCCGACCTGCTGACCTATCTGGATGCCATCATCCGTGTGTACAACCAGTTCGGTCGCCGTGACAACAAGTACAAGGCCCGTATCAAGATTCTGGTGAAAGCTCTGGGCATGGAGCGCATGCAGGAACTGGTGAACGAAGAATGGCTGCGCATCCGCGATGGCGAAGGAAAACTGGTTCAGGCTGAAATCGAGCGTGTGAAGCAGTACTTTGTTGACCCTGCTTATGCAGACCTCACTGATGAACCGGCTGAGTTTGTTGCTGCCAAAACCGAAAACAAAGCTTTCGCCCGCTGGCTGGAGCGCAACGTGCGCGCGCACAAGAAGCCGGGTTACGCGGTCGTTACTCTGACTCTGAAGCAGATCGGTACGCCACCGGGTGATATCACGGCTGAACAGCTGGATCAGGTGGCTGACCTTGCCGACGAATACAGCTTCGGTGAGCTGCGTTCTACTCACCAGCAGAATCTGGTGCTTGCAGATGTTGAACAGAGCCGTCTGTTCGAGCTGTGGGAAAAAGCCAAGGCGCTGGGTCTGGCGACTCCGACTCTGGGCCTGCTGACCGACATGATCTGCTGCCCTGGCGGTGACTTCTGTGCACTGGCGAATGCTAAGTCCATTCCAGTTGCTGAAGCCATTCAGGCACGTTTTGACGACCTGGATTACCTGTGGGATCTGGGTGACATCGACCTGAACATTTCCGGTTGTATGAACGCCTGTGGTCACCACCACATCGGTAATATCGGTGTACTGGGTGTCGATAAAAAAGGGGAAGAGTTCTATCAGGTGTCTCTGGGTGGTAACTCAGGTGGCAACAAGGCTGATGACGCGTCCATCGGTAAGATCCTTGGCCCATCCTTCGCCCGTGCAGACATGCCGGACGTTATCGCCAAAGTGCTCGACACCTACGTCGGTAACCGCATTGAAGGCGAAAGCTTCCTCGAAGCCTACCGTCGTCTCGGCCACGATACATTTAAGGAGGCCGTCTATGGCAAAGCTGATAAATAATACCGGTCTGATCGCCAACGAAGAGCTGACTCAGGTTTCTCTGGCCGACTGGCAGAG
>JBPEXS010000023.1:0-2507 GCA_052031325.1 Thalassolituus sp.
CGACGCGGCAATCCTGTAACGCCATAGCCCATTACTCGGTCTGCTGCACCAGAAAAGCTCCAGTCCAAAAACCACCGTCATCCTGCGGCGAGCGCAGCGAAGACCGGAGGATCCATACACCCTCAATGTTCACTCAGGAATACACCGGCTGAAAGCCGCCGAACATTCTTAAAAGCAAAGCACTATGGATCCCGTGGTCATACTGACTGCGTCAGTGCCACGGGATGACGGCGAATTTCTGATTTGAAAATGAATTTAAATACACAGGGACTAATTACATTTAAAGCTCATACTGGATCGCCACGCTTCGCTCGCGATGACAGCGATCAAGGAAAATTGCGGCAAAGATATCAGCCACGAAAATATCCAGAAAACCTCAGCGGTAAACTCCGTCATTGCGAGGAGCGCAGCGACGCGGCAATCCTGTAACGCCATAGCCCATTACTCGGTCTGCTGCACCAGAAAAGCCCCTGCAAAAACCACCGTCATCCTGCGGCGAGCGCAGCGAAGACCGGAGGATCCATACGGCCTAAATGTTCACTCAGGAATACACCGGCTGGAAGCCGCCAACCATTCTGACTAGCTAAGCACTATGGATCCCGTGGTCATACTGACTGCGTCAGAGCCACGGGATGACGGCCGATATTTGATTTGAAAATGAAATTAAATACACAGGGGCCAATTACATTTAAAGCCCATACCGGATCGCCACGCTTCGCTCGCGATCACGGTGATCATTGAGAAATTGCGGCAAGAAGATAAGTCATACTGAAACCCAGAAAGGCTCAGAAATAAACTCCGTCATTGCGAGGAGCGCAGCGACGCGGCAATCCAGTAAAGCCTTAGCCAATTACTCGGTCTGCTGCACCACCAGAAAAGCCCCTACTGGATCGCCACGCTTCGCTCGCGATGACGGTGATCAATGAAAATGAACACATACATGCTAAGAAAGACATCAGAATGGCTCACTCAAACAGAGTCAGCCACTCCAGAGCATCAGCCAGGAATCAGCTGATCAGAAAGGCACGTCATCGTCATAACCGTCCATCATCTGCGCAGCAGATGGCGGCGCACCGGCATCATCAGCCCGCTGTACACGCCAGGCCTGCAGTGAGGTAAAACACTTCTCAGGCTTGCCCGGAGCATTCCACAGGCGGCCGTTCAGGTTAAAGTGCACATTCACCTCTTCACCTGGCTGAAACTGATCCATCAGGGCACATTTGTCCTTAATCAGCTCCAGGGCGACAAAGTTAGGGTAATCCGGGTTCTCGCCTTCACCAGTAAGCTTGATCACAAATTCACGCTTGGTGAATCCGTTCTGGCCGTATTGACGGGTCTCGTCGATGGAATGAATGACGCCACGGGCTTCGTACGATACAGACATGCTGACTCCACTGAAAAATTGATCGCGTCAGTCTACGGCAACGGCCCCTTTTTGTCTGTATCGGAGCCGTTATAAAGGTCAGTTTTCAGGCCTGTAAGCCTCAGGTTCAGGCTGACTGGGCGGCATCGGTAGAACCGGCGGACATTGCCGGTAAATCTGCCTCAATACGCGCAAGCGATGTCTGAATCAGGCTCACATAAGGCGCTAACTGACCGGCACACGACAGGTACATGGCATACGCCATCTCATTGTCTTTGCCCTGCATAGCCTGCACATCTTCAAGGTGGCGCAGCAGGCGCTTCAGCAGGTTGTCCAGGCTCATCACCAGCCAGATATCGTTATCGATCCACTTATCAATGTAATCGTGCAAACGTGAAAAAGCGTTCTTGAGAATTGGGTAAGAGGTCTTCACTTCAGCCCGCTTGCGGAACTGCAGGTTTTTCTCGTAAGTGAACTCGGCGTTGTTGCGGGCCTCATTGGTCGTCACTGGCAGCGAGGTCGAAAACTCGGCCACCATTAAAGCCAGCCCTTCTTTAAACGCCGCACGATCTGTCATGGCCGTTAAAGGAGTGAGCGACGACAGGATCAGACGGTAGGTATTCAGCACATCAGAGAGCAGATCCTGATACTGAGCCTGAAAATCGCCTGGCCCGGTTTCTTCACAGATCAGCGCATTCACTGCAGCCAGCTCAGTTGCGGTTGCACTGATGGTACCCATCTCTTTCAGAGCCATAAACTCAGCACCCATAGACACTCTCCTCAGGTTGGAATCAGAAGGCTTTGCTAGAGATGAGATTGCAATCGCCGTTCCTGCCCCATACCTACCCTAAAGCCCGCCGGGGAATCAGAAATACGACAAAACTCAGACTTTTTGTTGCAACTGCTGCATCAGGCTTTGAAGCAAACCCCACAAAGATTGAGCCAGAAACGGCAAAAACCGTGGTAAGAACCGCGAAAATCCGCTGATCCGGCTGGTCTGGGGCTTGCAACAGTCACGGAGAAGACAGCCACCGCCTGTAACCATAAAGAGGAAAAGACCATGCCTGCGACGTTTGAAATCAGCCCGGCCGAACAAGGCTTCCAGCAATTCCGTCTGCTCGACAGTCAGGGCAACACCCTGGTA
>JBPEXS010000230.1:0-1746 GCA_052031325.1 Thalassolituus sp.
AATCCCTGCGTCCGCTGCCGGATAAATTCCATGGTCTCGCCGATCAGGAAATGAAATACCGTCAGCGTTATGTGGATCTCATCATCAACGAAGAGACCCGCAATACCTTCGTGATCCGCTCTAAAATCATCAACGGCATCCGTACCTTTCTGACCGAGCGCGGTTATATGGAAGTGGAAACCCCGATGTTGCAGACCATTCCGGGTGGTGCCACGGCCAAGCCGTTTGAAACACACCACAATGCGCTTGATATCGACATGTTCCTGCGTATCGCGCCAGAGCTGTACCTGAAGCGACTGGTCGTCGGTGGCTTTGACCGCGTGTTCGAGATCAACCGTAACTTCCGTAACGAAGGTCTCAGCACCCGTCACAACCCAGAATTCACCATGCTGGAGTTCTACCAGGCCTACGCAGATTACAAAGATCTGATTGCCCTGACCGAAGGCATGCTGAAATACCTGGCAGAAACTGTACTGGGTACCACCACCGTGAAATACGGTGAATCCGAATACGACTTCAGCAAGCCATTCCACGTTATGACCATGGTTGAGGCCATCCTCAAATACAACCCGGACATGGACGTGAATGTTCTGAATAACGCTGAAGCGAATATTGAGACGCTGAAGCAATATGCAGAGCAGGTCGGCATTCACCTCGGCCCGAAAGAAGCAGGCTGGGGTCCGGGCAAACTCATCTGTGAAATCTTTGAAGCGACCGCTGAAGAGAAACTGGATGAGCCGACGTTTATTACCGAATACCCGTGGGAAGTCTCACCGCTGGCACGCCGTAATGACGACAACCCGTTCGTGACCGACCGCTTCGAATTCTTCGTCGGTGGCCGCGAACTGGCTAACGGCTTCTCAGAGCTCAACGACGCCGAAGATCAGGCCGCGCGCTTCCGTAAGCAGGTAGAAGAAAAAGACGCCGGTGACGACGAAGCCATGCACTACGATGCTGACTATGTGAATGCGCTGGAATACGGTCTGCCGCCAACGGCGGGTGAGGGGATTGGTATTGATCGTCTGGTGATGCTGTTTACTGACTCCCATACCATTAAAGATGTGATCCTCTTTCCACACATGAAACCTTTGAGCTAACTGCATCGCTGATACGGCGTTATCCGCCCAGTCAGAATTGCTCACGTACTACCTGTACGCTGCGCATTCTGACTGAACGTATGCCTTGTCTCAGCTTCTTCGTTAACGCTCAAAACTCTGAGGCTGGTTGCGTCGCCCTGACGGTGTTGAAGGCCGGTTCGAAGTGCTCATGTACTGAATGTACACTCCGCGCTTCTCACTGGCCTTCGCCTTGTCAGGACTTCCTCACCGACGCCTCAGCTATTTGTGTAAAGCGCTGTTCACTCATTACCCGTCATTCCGTGGTTTGTGGCGCTCGCCCTCGAGTCACGGAATCCAGTAGAGTATTTCCTGCATATTTTTTTAAACGACAGGCTGCAATTCATAAGCGAGAAGCATCGCGTAACAACGTCATTGCGAGGAGCGCAGCGACGCGGCAATCCATAAGACGAGTACATACTCAACGCCGCAACTGGATCGCCACGCTGGCGCTCGCGATGACGGTGGTTTCTGCCAAAGCTTGTTTTTAAATACCCCTCGTCATTGCGACAACTTCGTTACGAGAAGTGTAACGACGCGGCAATCCAGAGCGTCTGAACACCCAGTTGGTCGATCACCCATAATGTGATTCACTCACCTCTTAAGCTTTCAGTGTCAGCTACAAAAGGAA
>JBPEXS010000231.1:0-11574 GCA_052031325.1 Thalassolituus sp.
ACTCACTGATCAGGTTGCGACCATCCGTACGGTCACCTTCAACCGTGCTTTTAGCATCGGCCGAATTAAAAGCAGGATCTTTGGGTAAGAAGTGACGGCGGCCACCGCCCATGGCTACTTCAAGACCATTCACCATAACGCCTGATTTCTGGGTCAGATGCTCGCGGAACGCCACAAACTGACTGGCGATATCTTCGCAGCCGGCCTCCACCGCATTCTGCGGCATATCAGAAACGTCTTCCCAATCGCGCTCTGTTGCATGGGCATAGGTAGCCGCCGGTGTGGCGTGGGTCAGACGTGCGGTGGTCACTACACCCGTGCTCAGCCCGGCAATTTCAGCCAGCTCCAGTGCAGTATAGACCTCGTGCCCCTGACCACTGACACAGTCACCACGCTGCGCCATTTCATCAATACTGATGACGCCGGCATCGGTTTTTACACCGGTCATCATGGCTGACATGGTACCGGCCGAATCCGGCGTCTGCTGATCAACGTTATAGGTTTTGGAGAGTCCGCTGAATGGCAGGCTGCCGAAACTGAGAGTATTTTCTTCACCACTCATGCCTTTGTTCTGGCCATCGAGAATACGGGCTGCGGTAATGGTCGAAATGCCCATACCGTCACCAACAAACAGAATCACATTTTTTGCCGCGCCTTTTTCGGGACGGATGGCCCGAAACGCATCGGCCTTATCTTTCAGTGCCATTTCACCAGCGGTAAACCAGGGGTTGCCGGAGTCAGAGTAGGGTTTGTCTGAGTGAACCTGAGATACAGAACCAGAATCAGCCAGAACAGGTGTACTCAACATCAGGGAGGAAACCAACAGACGCAAGGACAATGAAGCAACAGAGGGTGACATGAAGAGAAATCCGGAAATCAGAAAGGTTTAAGTCTGCCGCTAAGACAGCTGCTTTGAAAGCAGGGAATTAAAAATAAAAAACGGGAGATGACACTCCCGTTTTTTATACGTCAATAATTTACTCAGCGGCCCAGTTAAGACGCATATCGTACTGACGGGTTTTCTCACCGGGCAGAACCGGGCTGGTTTCATCCACAGAACGATAAACATTTACCGCCGGAGCCAGATTAGCATCCCGCCCCTGATGAAAATCCTGGTCTTCAACAATGGTCATATAGGCTTTATTCAATGCCAGTGCGCGTTCACGACTTGGTGAAATCAGGGTGTACACATCCGCAGCCCGGACCTCATCCTCTTTCACGCTGCCGTCTTCATTAAACCAGCGTGCCAGCACTTCTCTGTTCTGACGAAATTCATCACCACCGCCAACAGCACGGAAATACTCAAGAATTTCAGGGTCTGTACCCAGCTTTGCAGGTGCATCTTCCATACCCCGGGTATTGATATAACCCCAGCCTGCTGCACCGGTTATTTTGCGCGAGAATGCGAATGTCTGATCAATGGTTGAGCCAATAGTGGTATGACAGCCCATGCAGAACAGACTCTCATCACGACTCTGAGCCCGCAGACGACCTTGTTCATCCTCAATAAATCCGAGCAGATCCCAGCCGAACTCATTCGGTGTCCCCTGTACATCGTAAATATAGTTTGGCAGGTTACCGTCGATTTTTTCCTGATGCTCATTGCCATAAGCCGACTTCAGCCAGGCTTCACTGCGGAACTTTGTTTTCTTCATATAACGCAGTTCTTTCATACGCGCCGGAATAAATACATTGCCTTCATCATCCACACCGACGTAGCGCACACTATGAATAAACTCGGTACCCTGCGGATACAGCATATGGGCCACTTCGGCATCCGCTGCGTTGCCGACATAATGCGTCCGCGAATCTATCTGGGTAACTGCCGTGGTCAGCTGGCCATCATTATTCAGATCCACACAGACATTCTGCTCGTTGAGCGCGGGCACGCTGATGCTGTCCAGACCCTGAAAGCTCATTTCCAGTAACGCCAGATTAGCGAGATACGTATCACGGGAATAACCGCCCGTACCGCAGCTGGTCTCACGATACGCTTCTGGCAGACGGATAATCACATCATCGGTTGAGCCATTCGTCGGCCAGAAGGTGCTGGGTAATGGCTTGTAATTAAACGCCACCCAGTGACTGCCGTCTTTCGCGAAACCCTCATCATCAAAGGCCTCCGCCCCCAGATGAAGATTGTCTATTTTCGGGACTGGCCCGGTCCATTCGCTGTCATTTTCCAGCGTTTCTATTAATGGGGTGTAATTATCGACCGCAATATATTTCAGCACGGTTTCGTCGCTGATTTCTGCAATACGCTCTGTACGGTCTTCAAACAGGTTATCCCAACGGTTGGTAAACCCGTAATCGGAGAATTCATAGGCGGACTGAAGTCCGGCATCAAACATATAATTCGGGCGCGTGCCGTAGGTGTAATTCTGGTGGCACGTCATACAGGGGTTAAATTCACCTTCGTGTTTGGTGTAACACTGTGGCGGAATCACTGCTTCTTTGTTGTAGGTTGCGTTGGTTTCTTGCGGATAAATATTGTAGCCACTGACGATGCCATCCGGCGTACCTGAAGTTTCTTCTGCGTCTTCGGTTGTCGTTTCTGTGGTGTTATCCGGTGTGATCTGAGTAGTTTCTGACGAGTCATTGTCACTGGTGAAACAACCGCTCAGAAACAGAACCATTAATGATAATAAGACGTTTTTCATAACTGCATTTCTCGCTGAAAAAGGGGGCCGAAGCCCCCTCAAGGTCTGACAGACAATCCGCTATCAGATAGCTGGATCGTCAAATACCCAAACCATGTTGTTTTCATGGTTACCGGTATCTTCACCGATCAGCAAGCGACCGTCGTTGAGGATAACCAGGTTGTCTGGGTTAGAGATGTTGTTCACGTCACATTCGTTAACGGAACGGTCACCGTAGTAAGGACCACCAACGATGGCAGGTACCATAGTTTCAACATCAACCAGGCCACCGTTTTCAACCAGCTTCATGCGGTAAACCGCACCACAGCTGGCGTTGTCGTCGGAGATCATGATGTCGCCTTCTTCGTCGGTCATACCAGAACCGATGGTAGACATCGCCATGTAGGCATAGGCCTGCGCACCGTCAGCTGCGCCCATGTTCCACCAGGTAGAAGCCAGGTCGTAGTTGATGTTTACACCTTCCATTTTGTTGAATTCCGCAGTCGCGCCCAGAGCGGCAGCGGCTTTACGGGTTTCCAGGAAGGCTGGACGGTCGTCAGAGAATGGCGACGTTGCCACAGTGCCGTCACCGTCGATGTCAGAGTTGGACTTAGCTTCGGCCCAGGCAATGACTTCTTCATCAGTGATGTACTTAGCGTCTTCGAAAGTACCGTCGTATTCAGCAATCCAGGTAGCGATGTCAGTGTCGTTACCGGCACCCAGTTCGATCCAGTCAATGGCGAATGCTGCTTCAGCAGTCGTGGTGGTGCTGGCTGCCTGAGTCACCTGAGCAGCGTACAGAGTACCTGCAGACAGATCACCAGCAACATCAGCGACGAACTTGAAGAAGACAACGTTAGAACCGTCATCGCTCTGCAGAACAGTACGCTCATCCGGCATCACAACGGCGTTCTCGTGTGAGAAGCGACCCAGTGCAAAACGCTTTTCAACTTCTACGTTGGATTCGTCAGCAGTGGCAACCGTACCGGAAGTACCGATTTCTACGTTATAACCGTAGTTGTAAGGGTTACCCCAGTCGCCAGAGCCGTCTGTTGGGTAGCCCAGGTATTCAGCAATGGCCTGCGGGTTGCTGAAATAAGAGTAAGAGCTGTCGTACCAGTCGGCGGTGTTATCAAAATACAGTTCTTCAGCAGACAGTGGCGTGCCCCATGGAGAAACGGTACCGAAACAGTTTACCCAGGTGCCTTCAACCGAAGAGAAGTCCAGCATGCCTTCTGCAGTCACTGAAGAGTAACCACCTGAAGCCAGGCCATCGACCTGAATACGGCTCATGCTGCCTGGGCGGTCTTCCCAGTTGCTGTACACGTAAAAACCTGTAGCGCCATCGCTGACAACGCCGTTGAAGTCAGGGTCGTTAGAGTTCTTGATCAGGGTGGTGCCATCAGCCGCCAGGATATCACCGGCTTCGTTGCCATCCGCCAGGCTGTCTTCCTGCTGCAGCAGAACCTGATAAGAACCAACAGCCGTCATGACGACTTCTTTGTCAGCCGTAGTGATCGGCAGATCCAGAGAAGCGATGTCGCCCAGGCTGTTGAAGTCAGCATCGACAATCACACCCACGGTGCCTTTATCGAATACTTTACCGTTTGAGTCAGCCGTGGTGTTTGAAGAAGACGGATGCTGTACGTTCAGGAAGAAAGTACCGTCAGTGTTCACAAACATACCGGTGAATTCTGCATCCAGAGGAGCCGTCGCCAGACGCTTCAGGTTAGGATTCAGTGTGCTTGGTGCATCAGTACCGTCAGCGCCATCTGCGCCATCCGCACCGGCAGTGCCATCAGTACCATTGGTACCGTCAACACCATTAGTGCCGTCAGCACCGTCTGTACCGTTGCTGCCGTTGTTGCCGTCTTCGCCACCACAAGCAGCCAGACCAGTGGCCAGGGCGGCCAGCAGCATTGCTTGCAGGAGTTTATTCTGCTTCAGGTTCATCATAACAAGTCTCTCAATTCTTTATATTTGAGCATGGGTAGGGTCTTGCACGACGAAACAGTAATGGGCTTTGATGACGGAGAATGGTCAGAGAGGTGACAGAATTAATACAGATAAATGTCTCAGCGATGACACTCAGCCAGGCAAGACAGTCAGGAAAGGCAGTTCAGGGAAAGCAGCTCTGGATCACCAGACGAGAGCGGCCAACCAGGCAATGCAGACAAACCGTTGAAAGCGGATAAAAACGAAATGCCTTCAGCCAGAGGCGGCATCGCAGCGTCGAGCCATATCCAGATCTGCTGAGGTCACACCACCGGCGTCATGACTCCACCAGAGCACCGTCAGCTTGCCCCAGTCGATGGTCAGACGCGGATGGTGATTGTGGGTTTCAGCCAGATCAGCGATGCGGCCTGCCAGTGCAAAAGCGGCGGCAAAGTCTTTCAGATGCCAGCATTTGCCAATGGCATCCGTGCCATCAACGGACAGGTGCTCCCAACCATTCAGGGTTTCCAACGCGGCGAACAGCTGTTGTTCATTCAGGCAATCAGACATAAAAACTCCGTTATTCAGTGTCTTTCTTACAGACAACAAAAAAGGAGCATAATGCTCCTTTTCTGTCAGGCTTTACGGCAAGTTTAGACGAGCATCAGGCCTCAACGGCATTGATGCGCGCAAACCATTCTTTTGGCCCGGTGTTGTGAACCGATTCACCTTTGCTGTCGACGGCCACAGTGACTGGCATATCTTCGACTTCAAATTCGTAAATCGCTTCCATGCCCAGATCATCAAAGCCGACGACTTTCGCGCCTTTAATGGCCTGAGATACCAGATACGCAGCACCACCCACAGCCATCAGGTACACGGCTTCGTTGTCTTTGATGGCTTCGATGGCGATCGGGCCGCGTTCGGCCTTACCGATCATACCCAGCAGACCGGTTTCTTCCAGAACCGTACGGGTGAACTTATCCATACGGGTCGCAGTAGTCGGACCGGCCGGGCCAACAACCTCTTCACGGACCGGATCAACCGGACCCACGTAGTAGATAAAGCGACCTTTCAGGTCCACCGGCAGCTCTTCGCCTTTGGAGATCATGTCGACCATACGCTTGTGCGCCGCATCACGGCCGGTGAGCATCTTGCCAGACAGCAGTACGGTTTCACCCGGCTGCCAATCTTTGACGTCTTCAGGTGTGACAGTATCCAGGTTCACACGGCGTACGCTGTCACCGACTTCCCAACTGATTTCTGGCCAGTCTTCCAGTTTAGGCACCGCCAGAGAGGCTGGGCCAGAGCCATCCAGCACAAAGTGCGTGTGACGGGTCGCCGCACAGTTCGGGATAATGGCGACTGGCTTGTTGGCAGCGTGGGTCGGGTAATCGGCTACTTTAATGTCCAGTACGGTCGTCAGACCACCCAGACCCTGCGCACCGATGCCCAGCTTGTTCACTTTTTCGTACAGCTCAAGACGCAGTTCTTCCGCACGGGTCTGTGCGCCACGAGCCTGCAGTTCCTGAATGTTCACAGGCTCCAGCAGCGCTTCTTTAGCAATCTGCATGGCTTTTTCAGCAGTACCGCCGATACCGATACCCAGCATACCCGGTGGACACCAGCCAGCACCCATCTTGGGCACCTGCTCCAGTACCCAGTCAACGATGGAATCGGATGGGTTAAGCATGGCGAACTTGGATTTGGCTTCAGAACCGCCGCCTTTCGCAGCGACGTGTACGTCAACGGTGTTACCCGGTACCAGCTTCATGTGAATGATGGCTGGGGTGTTGTCTTTGGTGTTGGCGCGTTTGCCGTCAGGGTCAGCAAGTACAGACGCACGCAGAACGTTGTCAGGGTGGGTGTAAGCACGGCGAACGCCTTCGTTACACATGTCTTCGACGCTCATGTCACCTTCGAACTTAACGTCCATACCGATGGTCAGGAAAACCGTCACGATACCGGTATCCTGACAGATCGGACGCTTGCCCATGGCGCACATACGCGAGTTGATCAGGATCTGAGCCATGGCGTCTTTCGCGGCCTTGGACTCTTCACGCTGATACGCATCGTGAACGGCGTCGATAAAATCTTTAGGATGGTAGTAAGAAATATACTGCAGAGCGTCGGCCACGCTCTGGATGAGGTCTTCTTGCCTGATAACAGTCATCGGGTTTCTCTCTCGTGAGCGCTGGTCTAGACATTAAACACAAAGCGCGGCTGAAAAAACGCCCACTGATGTGGGCGTTCGGGATGTCTGTATTGTAGCGCAAAGGCGGTGGCTCTAAAACGGCCACCAGTCCGACTGATCACCTGTGCTTTCAGACTCTTCCGTCTGCTCTTCAGGGAACTGCAGAATAATCGGCTGCGCCTGCTCATCAACCTGACGCGGAGTGCTCTGTACCGGAGCCTGGCCAGACGGTGCCGGTGCTGTGTTTTCAGCCAGGCGGTACGGCGTGGACAGGAGGTCACGGCCATGATGCATCATGTTTGTTTCTTTGATTTCCGGTACAGCCATATCAGAACCAACCAGCTGCAGCGGGCCATCACCACCCGGCAGGCCGTCTTCGGTCATGATGATGCCCTGCGGATCGATCTCAGAGTAACGCAGGTAATAGACTTTTCCTGCTTTAACATTCAGGGAGAAATCGCTGTAAGTCTTCATCAGCGGCCCCAGACCTTCGATACCAAAGATACCGCGACGCACCAGGAAGTCGTATTTGCCCGGCTCGAGTTCGTACCAGGTGTAAGACCCGCCTTTGATGTTGAACAGGCGCTTGCCGTTGACGTTAAAACTTGGGGCTTCTACCTCATCCATCGACCAGCGGGTCGCTGGACGGTAAACATACAGAAGCGCATTACGCTCATAATCCCAGCGATAACCAACGGACTTGTATTCGTGACCATCGGCACCGAATAACCATTTCGGATAAGCACCGAAGTGATCAAAGGTATTGATTCTGAAATTGTCGCAGGCCACCAGAAACAGTGACACACAGGACAGAGCTGTCAGTTGTAAGATTCTTTTTATCATTATTATTGTTCCTGCTCAGGCAGGTTACCGATATCAGTTCCAGCTCACCATGTTAACGGCCCTGTGCGGCGATGCAAGCATTTTGATGCTGACTCACCTGCGATTCTGTACACAAACTGAGCGTTACAGTATATTGTAGAAAAAATAACAAATGTTTACTGTCAGGTGCCCATCATGAAACCCAGACATCTCACCACTGCCCTGCTGGCTATCTTTGCTGCAACCTCAGCATCCGCCGCAGATTATCTGACCGACGAAGAAGCTCAGGCAGCGTACGCGACCTCCGACCTTGAACAGGCCGTTGAAGACGCCCGCGAAACCTCTGATCGCTCTGAGTACGTTGGTTATGAGTGGTACAACCGTACAACATCAAAGAGCTTTCCTCTGGCGCGTATGCTGAATACCGAAATGGATGGCACTGTGATTGAAGGTGCAATGGGCCCGACTGCTGCCGGTGAGGCTGCTGCTGAAGAAGCTACCCGCCCTATCCGTGAGAATGCACTTGGCCGTGACTCAGAAAACGATGAAGTGATTGATGTCGCTGCCGACGATACCTTCTTCTCCACACCCGATCCGATTGTTCGCCCGATTGATTTCTTCCTCGAAGAATACAGCGCTCAGACCAGCACAGGTGAAATGGTGGTACGTAATACCCGTGCCCTCGGTTCTGTAACCTCTACGCAGACACCTACCACGGTGAATCCGGGCGGTCGTTAATTCTTACGCTGGCACTCAGGTGACAGACACAAAAAAGGGCAACTGACGTTGCCCTTTTTTGTGCTTGCCTGCCGGTGTCAGCTGCCCACGGCATTCTGCATACGGTCGAGACGGATGTTGATGTCTTCGAGCTGCAGTTTCATATCCTGAATTTCTTTGTAGCCATACGTCTGGGTCACCTCAGTAACCGCCTGCTTCAGCTGAGAGAATTCTTTGCGCAACTGTGGCAGACCGGCACGGGCGGCGGACTCAGGCATCAGCACGTCCATCTTCTCTTCGAGAATTTCGACTTTCACCTTCAGGTCATAAGCCAGTTTCACGAAATCGCGCTGATCCTGAGCCAGAGAATCCATATTCGGGAAACTGCGGATGCGGTTGGTGTTCTCCGCAATGCGAGTTCCCATATCATCAATGGCCTCTTCCTGGTCGCGCAGTACCACTTTCAGTGCATCCAGCGACAGATCTGCGGTTTCATCCGTGTTTGAAAGTTTCTGATTCAGACCATCAATCTGTTGAGCTTTCTGATCCAGCAGGGTCGTCAGAGCGCTGATCTGCATCTGAGTTTTTTCCAGCTGATTAAACAGATAAGCCGAAGCCAGAACCGCACCACCCGCAATCAGCAGAGACAGCACAGCGATTGCCGAAGGGGTTTTGCCAGCGTTCTTCGGAGGCACCACATACGACGAAATTTCATGTGAGTCCGGGGCGGAAGAAGCTGTGTTGAATCCATCACGTTCCAGCTCATCGGCTGAGATAAACGCACCACCCGCCATGCCATAATCGGTCGATTGTGAAGTCGTGTTCTCCTGCTGACCTGGCGCAGACTGAGACAGTGTTTCCTGAGAAACAGGCTCCTCTGTCACGGGTTCCGCACGCACGGGCTCCTGAGGAGCCGGATCAGATTCAGGTGCTTTAAATGCTGGTTCTGATACATCGCCATTTCCCGGAAATGACGGAGTGTTGCTGACACGCGCAGACTCATTCGCTGAAGGACTGCCCGTCACACTGCTGAGAGGGGCTGCGGCGGCCGCAGCACGACCAACATTAGCAAGACGTTCCTGGGCCTGACGTCGCAGTTCTTCTTTACGGCGACGACGCTCATCATCGGAGAGCTGATTATTTGAATGAGACTGTTCCATAAATCCACCGGATATCAGCGCTTACGCTGATGTCATTATTGTTAGAATTGAATCCGGCCTTCTGATTTCCCCCACCAGAAAGCCGCCAAGGATATTCAGCGGAATGCTGCTAACCTGATTATCGCCAGTGAACTGTTGAAGTCAATGAATGTCCGATTTGGGGAACGTTTATTGCTGTAGCCACAACAGCGCTTGCCTGGTAAGCAATTTGCAGTTTTGATAGTCGGCGATGAACTGATGGCCGTTGTGTTTCACACAGTGTTATTATCGGCCGCGAACCTGTCAGGTGATCTCTGTCATCTGACTCATGTGATAAAAATGGAGAGAGACTATGGCGTTTGAACTTCCTGCCCTGCCTTACGAAAAAACCGCTCTGGAACCACACATTTCAGAAGAAACTCTGAACTTCCACTACGGCAAACACCATCAGACTTACGTTACTAAGCTGAATGGCCTGGTTGAAGGTACTGACATGGCTTCCAAGTCTCTGGAAGACATCATCAAGACCTCTTCAGGTGGTGTGTTCAATAACGCTGCCCAGATCTGGAACCACACTTTCTACTGGAACAGCCTGAGCCCTAACGGCGGTGGCGAACCGACGGGTGCAGTCGCTGATGCGATCAATGCGGCATTCGGTTCTTTCGAAGATTTCAAAGCCAAATTCAACGATATGGCAGTTAACAACTTCGGTTCCAGCTGGACCTGGCTGGTGAAAAAAGAAGACGGTACTCTGGACATCGTTAACACGTCAAACGCTGGTACCCCGATCACTGAAGGTCTGACCCCTCTGATCACTGTTGACCTGTGGGAACACGCATATTACATCGATTACCGTAACGTGCGTCCTGATTACCTGAAAGGCTTCTGGGCCCTGGTAAACTGGGATTTTGCCAACGAAAACTTCGCTTAATTCAGCGGACTTTCCGGCATAATAAAAAGGAGCTTCGGCTCCTTTTTTTGTGTCAGGAAATACACAGTTCTCATGACATCGTCTGATTTATTACACAAGCCTCTGGTGCTTGCATCCACGTCTGCTTATCGCGCAACACTGTTAAAACAGACCGGCCTGCCCTTTATTCAGGCCGCGCCCGACACGGATGAAACCCCTGAAATTAACGAAGCTCCCGACGCCTATGTACTGCGCCTCGCCGAGGCGAAAGCGCGCTCTCTGGTGACGCGGTTCCCGGATCAGTGGATCATTGGCAGTGACCAGACCTGCGTTATTGACGGACAGATCACCGGCAAACCCGGCAATTTTAAAAACGCCGTTACTCAGCTGACTCAGGCCAGCGGTAAAACGGTGCAGTTTCTCACTGGACTCTGTCTGTTTAATGCGCAGCAGAAGGTGTGCCTGACCTTGTGTGAACCTTTCAACGTTGAATTCCGCGATCTTTCATCAAGTGAAATTGAACACTACCTGCTGACAGAAGTGCCATACGATTGTGCCGGCAGTTTCCGTGTAGAAGGGCTGGGGATTCAGTTATTTAAAAAGCTGGAAGGCAGGGACCCGAATGCGTTAATCGGGCTACCGTTGATTGGTCTGTTCGACCTGATGAGAGAGGCGGGTCTGAATCCGCTGATAGCAGCAGGCCGGAGCTGAGCCCCAGCCACTGCACAATTGATTACTTGCGGGTCAGCGGCGGCAGACCTTCAAAGAGTTTCTCCATTTCGCCACCGACTTCTTCATCACCCAGACGATCTGACAGGGTGAACTCCCAGATACCGTTAAACTTATCGTGGGTCAGTGTGCGTGCTGTGCCTGTGTCGCTGACAATGGTCGGACGCAGGAACACCATCAGATTGCTCTTCACCTGATTGACCGATTTAGAGCGGAACAACCAGCCCAGCAGCGGAATATCGCCCAGCACCGGTACTTTGCTCACAACTTCCTGAACGTCATCACGGATCAGACCACCGAGCACGATGGTCTCTTTGTCTTCTGACATGATCATGGTTTTCAGAGAGCGCTTATTGGTAATCAGATCTGAACTGCCTTCAACCGTGGTTGACGCAACGGACTCGGCGGTCGCTTCAACGTCGAGCCGGATGGCCTCACCGTCATGAATGTGAGGGGTCACTTTCAATGTAACACCAACATCTTCACGGG
>JBPEXS010000232.1:0-1918 GCA_052031325.1 Thalassolituus sp.
CTCAGACTCAGGCTGAGACTCAGAACTCGTAGCCAACACCCACAGTCAATGCCAGAGCGCTGATGGAGGCATCCGTCGACAGAGTATCGACCGTGGCTTCGCCCTGCACCGTACCAATGACTGGCAATGTCACCTCATCCGTATCAGCCGGTACGTTCAGACCACTCACTGTCACGTCGGCGTTGGCACCAGTGGCATAACGGATATCACCTTTCACCCACCAGTTGCGGGTGACGTTGTACTCCAGACCCGCCTGCAGCATCAGCCCCACAGAATCACCGATCTCCAGTTCAGGGTTTCCATATTCCTTCAGCGTGTCATTGGTGATTTCGGCATCAAGCGCGGTGATGTACACCAGACCGGCCCCCAGATAGGGCTGGAACTTTTCGCCCCCGCGGAAGTGCCGCACAAGATTCACACTCGGTGATGCCATTTTAATCTCGGCCAGATCTCCAGAGATCTCGGGCAGCTCCAGGCCAGTCACCTGAAAGCTCTCATTCAAAGTAATCTCCATGGTGCCCGGCACAGCAAGAATGGTCTGTAGCGACCACAGCTGGTTCTGCGGGAAGCGGTAACCGATCAACAGAGACGGAAACGTCGTGGAGCTGACATCAACATCCGGCCCTGCCAAAGAGCCAGACACTGGTACATCCGTCACGGTACCCAGTGCGGTGTTCACATCGGCCACGGCAGTAAAGCCGATGTCACCGATCTCAGTTTCAGGATCTAGTGTGGTGTAACC
This sequence comes from Thalassolituus sp., assembly GCA_052031325.1. Lineage (GTDB taxonomy): Bacteria > Pseudomonadota > Gammaproteobacteria > Pseudomonadales > Oceanobacteraceae > Thalassolituus. The sequence goes on from JBPEXS010000232.1 coordinate 743, forward strand.
AAGACTGAAATACAGGTTATTTAACGCATCGTCAGCCGCGTGGGCAGCGACAGGCGACAGAGAAGTCGTAAGTGCAACCGTCGAAAATACAACAGTGCGGCAAGCAGAGTGCAAAGCAGAATACTTCATGGAGAATCTCCGAAAACTGGGCGTAGCAGCATGTCTCAGAGAAACCTGCAGAGCGGCAGGCAGAGCACAGCTGCGGATACATTCAAAACCAGCATAAAGTACCATCATGAAAGATAGACAGGTGAATTACATTTTCGATTTACATCAATTTTACCCCGTTCAAAGGGAACCCCAGTATTGATCGGCAAAGGGTAAAGAACTGCATGGCAATGCGGCAGAGCACGGCCCGCGAACACCAAATGGGGTATGATCGTGAACATTCTTAAAGCCGAATCTACATTCAGGATCAGACATGCCCAAACCCGCTGCTCTACTGTATGCCCTACCGCTATCAATGCTGCTCGTACTACCCGCCAGTGCCTCGCCAGAAGTACGGATTACCGGCAAGGTGAATGAATCCTGCACCATGATCAAAGAAGTCGACTGCACCTCCCACAAACGGGAAGGTGAAAAGGCGTGTGAAGAGAGGCTGAAAAAGCTTGCCAAAGAAGAAGGTGCCGACACCCTGATCATCGAGGCCGTCGAACAGACCAAGCAACGCAAGCCCTCACTCAGTGGTGTAAAAACCGTGACCGAAACGTCCATGAGCGGAAAACTGTATCAGTGCCATACTGGCAATGAGATAAGTCATTCCCGCAGAAATGCGTCAGATCAGACTGGCCAAGACAGCGCCTCGAAAGAAGCTATGGGAAACAGTCATAAGAAACACAGCGGCAAAACCATTGAAGAACGACTGATTCAGTTAAATGCACTGAAAGAAAAAGGCCTGATTACTGAGGACGAATATCAGTCGAAACGTACTGAGATTCTGGGGGATCTTTAAATCCTGAAAGTTAAGAGACAGCCGTATCTTCTTTTAAGTAAGAGAAAGACAGGCAATAAAAAACCCGCACTAGGCGGGTTTTTTATTGGTTCAGAATAAGTAACTTATTCTTCGCCGACTTCTTCGATGTCGTCTTCCACTTCCACTACGGGACGGTCAACCAGCTCGACATAAGCCATAGGCGCATTATCACCAGCACGGAAGCCGCACTTCATGATACGGAT
>JBPEXS010000233.1:0-1129 GCA_052031325.1 Thalassolituus sp.
CCGAGCAAGGCTGCGAGGAACATGGACGTTCCTTGCAGTCGTGTTTCAGGAATTTCAGAAGAAAACCGGGAACACGACTTCGGAAAGCGCGAAGCAGGAGGGTGGGCCCGCGCCGGGAGGAGGCATTCCTCACAGGAGCGAATAATCAAAGCCATAAAATGCCGGGGTTAAAAATCAAAGCCCCGGTTCTGGATTGCTTCGCTGCCGCTTGCAATGACGCTCTTCTTCGAAAACAAGTCCAGTTACTCTAAAAAACCGATAGGTCATAAGATGAGACGAATGAGTGAGCGATATACTCCACTAAAGTAGCCAACACTCTGGATTGCTTCGCTAGCGCTCGCAATGACGCATGTCTTCGCAATATTCAGCCATACCAGCTTCGACTTAGGCGTAAGGCATCACCTTTAGACATTCTTACGACACAGAACGAAATACTACGGAATAAAAAAGCCTGCATCAGCAGGCTATCTCAAACACAAAACCCAACGATCTCAGATCTTATTAAACACCACATCAAGATCACAGATCACCCGGTTCCGGCCACTGCCTTTGGCATGATACAAAGCCTCATCGGCACGACGCACCAATGTCTCCAGCGTGTCCTCACCATTCAGCGAAGCGCAGCCAATACTTGAGGTCACTTGCAGTTCGGCTTTGTCATTGCTGAAGCGCAGGTCTTTGATGGTCATGCGGATACGCTCGGCGGTGCGCAGTGCTCCGGCCTGATCGGCGCTGGAGAGCAGGATAAGGAATTCTTCGCCGCCATAGCGGAAGCACATGTCGGTCTGGCGGATACATTCCATCACGGCACCGACCACGGCTTTCAGTACACGGTCACCCATGTCGTGACCGAATTCATCGTTGACTTGTTTGAAGTGGTCGAGGTCCATCATCAGGATCGACAGCGGCTGGTCATGACGCTTGGCCAGTTCGATTTCGCGGCTTAGGCTTTTCTCCAGTGCAACGCGGTTTCCGGCGCCGGTCAGGGGGTCACGGAAGGCGGCCTGAAGGGCATCCTGATAACGCATGGCATTGCGCAGGGGATAGACGATCGTCGTCAGCAGGCCTTCAATGTTGGCCAGCTCGTGCTCACGGAAACGGGTAGAGCGGTGAAACAGAATCTCGCCCA
>JBPEXS010000234.1:0-4967 GCA_052031325.1 Thalassolituus sp.
GATATCTACCTCAAAGGGCAGGCGGGCTCAAAGGCCGTTGTAGCGCCCCGTGGTACGGCGTCTGTCGCTGAAACCCTGGGTCTGGGGGTTGTCGACTACTGAGGCCTGACATCTGAATATCTGAACCTGCGCCCCGGTAATCGTCAGATGGCCGGGATGCAGCTTCGGTCATCTTCGGATTGCATAGCGCAATTCAGGTATACTGCGCACCGTTTTTCTTCTGAATGTCATTCTATTTCTTTCTGAGTAGCTTCTGTGTTTTTTGATTCGTTACTGGATGAACTTTCCGGCGGCCTGCTGATTGGCTTGGCCGCTTCTGTTCTGTGGCTGGGCATTGGCCGTATCAGTGGTATGACGGGTGTGTTATCCAGCCTGTTTGCACTGACCGAGGCAAACCGCCGCTGGTCGCTGTGGTTCTTATCCGGTCTGGTGCTGGCCATGCCTCTGAGCCTGGCCTTTGGTGTGTCTTCTCCGGTCGAGATTACGCAAAACCCGATGCTTGTGGCTGCTGCCGGACTGCTGGTTGGCTTCGGCACCTACATAGGTAATGGCTGTACCAGTGGTCACGGGGTCTGTGGCATGGGGCGTCTGTCTGCGCGTTCTATGGTGGCCACCGTTACCTTTATGGTGGCGGGCATGATCACGGTCGCTGTCATGAATGCGCTGGGGGTGGCTTTGTGAGTACCCTGAAAACCGGTGTTATCGCACTTATTAGTGGTCTGCTGTTTGGCCTCGGGCTGCTGCTCTCTGGCATGAATAACCCGGCTAAAGTACGGGCTTTTCTTGATGTGTTTGGTAGCTGGCAGCCTGAATTGATTGCTGTGATGGGCTCTGCGGTAGTCACCTTTGCAGTAACATTCTGGTTATCTGGCCGCCTCAAGCGACCGCTTGATGGTGGTGAGTTTCATCCACCGTCACTTTCTGTGATTGATCTGCGCCTGCTGACTGGCGCCACTCTTTTTGGTATTGGCTGGGGCCTGGTCGGTTTGTGCCCTGGTCCTGCGCTGGTTGATCTGTTGACCTTCGACCCTATGATCATCTGGTTTGTGCTGGCGTTAATTGCCGGTAACCGGATTGCACATTATCTGGTGGGGCCTGTTCGCTCTTAATCCTGACCTTCTGTTGTCGATATCTTTACAGATTCCTGAATTGAAGAAAGGGGGTGGGCTCCCCTTTCTGAGCTAGACTGAATTCATTATAACAATTACAAACGGCTGATCTGGCTCAGCCATGGACTTTCAGAGTATGGGACGCTCGCGCCTCTGTTTTCTTAGCTCCTGTCATAACCACTATTTTGGCATTCCGTTCAGTCTGACTTTCAGTCGTAGGCCTGACCTCCATCAGGTGCTTATTGCCGTTTTCTTCAGCATTTATTGCCTGCCACTGATTGCCAGTGAGGATATGCGCCTTTGTCGGGGTGAGATGTATCAGCCATTGACCATGGATCAGCGACTGGATTCGCAAGTGGTTAACTGCACCCTTCAACAGATGGGTATATTGACCGATACCACCGAAAAGCCCTGGTTACGATGCATTCATGAATCACGAACGGGGCGTTTTGCGGGTATATACCCATTGGCGCAGATGGATTTCATGATTGGCGGCCTGACGGGGGATATGCAGGCTTCAGCCCCGATTGCCATTGAAAAATGGTATTGGTTAACTCAAACGGAGCTCTCTGATCTTTCAACGCTCAGGTTTGGCGCGATACGTGGGTCCAATCAACATGTCTGGTTATTGAGTCAGGGGCTCAATGTCACGGTTGAGTCCAACAGTGTAGAGCAGCTGTTTCAGATGCTTGAGGGTGAGCGTGTTGACGTCATTCTCGGCACCGGAGCCGACTTGCCTTACGCCATTAAGCGAGGGATCTCGCACTATTTTGTTCGCTACCTGCCATTGCATGCCTACTTCAGCCAGGACTTTCTGACGAAGAAACCAGATTTTATAGATCGGTTTAACGGCCATCTGCTGGAGTGTCAGCCATCCGGCTGGGTCTCGCTTTCTGATTCTGACCGCCAGTTACTGGCTGATATTGCCCGTCAGGTTGAGAGAAGCCTCTCCGCAGATGTGCTGGAGCTGATCAGACACTCCGGGCGCAGTGGACACCTGAATGCGCAGGATATTCTATTGCTCGACAGAATATGGTCGGACAGTGATCATCCGGAGCACCCGCTGCTTATCTCAGAGATACTGAACACACCGGAGTCCTCAGAGCTGCGACATATTGTTGATAGCAGTCAGGATATTCTTGTGGAGCTGTTTCTGATGAATGCGCAGGGAATCCTGCTTGCCAGCAGCCACATGACGTCAGACTACTGGCAGGGGGATGAGCCTAAGTACCTTACGGTTGCTGAAAACTCTGGCATGGCATATTTCATAGACGATGTCGGTTACGATCAGTCCAGTCATCACTTTCTTTCTCAGGTAAGCATTCCTTTCAGAAATGAAAGATCTGAGTTGCTGGCGGTGCTGGTTGTCGGAATTGATGTTGAGAAGGCGCTCTCTGAAGCGCCTCTCTGACTCATGGTATCGGCCCGATAGGTTATTCAGGAAAACTCGGTCCAGATCGGTGCGTGGTCGGACGGTTTCTCCAGCCCACGGATGGTATAGCTGACTCCTGCGTCTTTCACTTTGGCCGCCAGTGGTGCGGTAACCAGAATATGGTCAATGCGCAGGCCGCGCTTCGGGTCATCGTCGAATCCTTTGGAGCGGTAATCAAACCAGCTGAAGGTATCGGACTCTTCCGGCTTAAGTATCCGGAACGAATCCTGGAAACCCCAGCTCATAAGGCGTTCGTACCATTCGCGTTCTTCTGGTTGGAAACTGCACTTGCCTGTCTTCAGCCAACGCTTGCGGTTGGGCTCTCCAATGCCGATGTCTGTATCTTCGGGTGAGATATTAAAGTCCCCCATAATCAATACGTTATCGGTGTTTTTAAAAGTTTCTTCGAGGTATTTCATGAGGTCGGCATAGAACTTCCGTTTGGCCGGAAACTTGATCTCATGATCAATGCTTTCACCCTGAGGAAAGTAGCCATTGAGGATGTGCCATGGCTCGCCGTCGATCTCATAAGTGGCATGAATCAGGCGCTTCTGAGCGTCTTCGTCGTCCCAGGGCCAGCCTTTCTGTACTGCTACAGGTGCCTGTTTGCTCAGCAGGGCGACACCGTAATGGCTTTTCTGTCCGAAGTATTCCACGTGATAGCCCAGTGCCTCGGTGGCTGCCAGAGGGAACTGCTCGTCGTGTACTTTGGTTTCCTGCAGGCCGATAATGTCAGCGTTCAGTTTATCGCGAATGGCTTCCAGCTGGTGAGGACGGGCGCGCACGCCATTGATGTTAAAGCTGACGATGCAGGTCATTCTTCAGATTCCTTCGGTGGGGTGTCTATGCTCAGTGGTCGTTTTGCGTCCGGTTCAGTGAAGATGCCGAAGCTGCCTTTGCCTTCACTGTTGAGGTGATGCGCGTGAATGCGACTCATGGTGCCTTTCTGGCAATACAGCAGGCAACGGGTGTTATCCGGTAGTTCTTTCAGTCGCGTGTCCAGTTCGTAGAAAGGGATAGTCATAACCGGGTTATTGGTCAGGGTCAGAGGGTTGTCGGCGGCCTCGGCCGGATGGCGGATATCCACCACGACATCCGCCAGTTGTGGCGTGGTGACCACAGGTACGTCATCGAGGCCACTTTCGGCGTCTTCAATCACCTCATCAATGCGTTGCGTGCGCGAACGCGACAGGGCTTCTTCCAGCACAGCCATGTCGAAGGCTTCTTCGGCGGCTTCGACTTTCTGGCGGTCGCCAACAGTGGTCGGGTTAACCGAAATGACGCCGCAGTACTCCGGCATGGTCGCAGCAAAGGATTCAGTGCCAATGCGGCGAGCGATGTTGATGATGTCCTGCTTGTCCATGGTGGCCAGCGGGCGCAGTACCATGCGATCAGATACCCGGTCGATGACGGCAAGATTGGTGATGGTCTGCGAAGCGACCTGAGCAACGGCCTCGCCCGTAACCAGAGAGGGCAGGCGCAGATCACCGGCCACCTTGTTAGCCGCACGCAGCATCATGCGTTTGAGTACCACGCCCATCTGCGAGGTCTCGACTTTGGTCAGAATCTCTTCAACAACGCGCTCAAAGGGTACGGTCACGAATTTGATCTTGTGCGACTCGCCGTAGGTGCTCCAGAGGTAATGCGCGACCTGTTTAACGCCGATCTCATGGGCGCTGCCACCGAGATTGAAGAAACAGAAATGCGTTTTCAGGCCGCGGCGGGTCATCAGGTAACTGGCGACGGTGGAGTCAAAGCCGCCGGAGATCAGCGACAACACCTCACCCTGACTGCCCAGTGGGTAGCCACCCAGACCAGGAATGTTCTGGCGAACGACGTGCAGCTTGTCCTGGCGGATCTCCGCCTGCACCACCAGGTCCGGGTTTTTCAGTGACACACTCGTGGCATTGGTTTCTTTGAGGATGCCGCCACCCATGTAGATCTCGGCCTGATGCGAGGTAAAGTCGTGCTTGCCGGCACGTTTGATGCGTACACAGAAGGTCTTACCAGCCACGCGCTCACGGTATTCATCACGGACTTTCTGGTAAGCGTCATCCAATGACTCAAAATCGTATTCGCCGATCTCCAGCGAGAAACCGATGCCTGGCGTGTGACTGAGGACCTGTACTACTTTGCGATGGGTGACTTCATCTTCGTGATTGATGACCACCGTCAGGTTATCCCAGCGGTTCTGAACGTCGGCCGAGATCAGATGATTACGGAACAGAATCTGCAGGTTCTGCCGCAGGATCTTGGTCATCTGCCGCCGCGCAGAATCGGACTTAATGGTGATTTCAGGGAACAGCTTAACAATGAATTTCATAGGCGGCGGGCAGGGCAGTGGCGACAAAGGCGGGGATTATAACGCAACTGACCGCCTGCGTATGGCGCAGTCTCAGAGTGACAGATACCATCTGTCAGATCTT
>JBPEXS010000235.1:0-2443 GCA_052031325.1 Thalassolituus sp.
AGAAGCGCAGGTTCTGTTCCCAGTTACCGGAGGTCTGGACTTCACCTTTCTGCTCCAGCAGCTCAGGTGGCAGATCGTTGACCAGCACTTCACGGCCCGAGGCCATGACGGTGATCCAGCGGCAGGTGTTTTCCAGCTGACGCACGTTACCCGGCCAGTCGAGAGAGGATAAAAATTCTTCAGTCTCGGTACGCAGAGTTTTGGCTTCAACGCCGAGCTCTTCAGCGGCGGATTTGAGGAAGTGCGCCAGCAGTTTCGGAATGTCTTCGCGGCGGTCAGCCAGACGCGGCAGATGAATGCGGATGACGTTGAGGCGGTGAAATAAATCCTCTCGGAAGCGGCCTTCTTTCACCAGCCCCTCAAGGTTCTGGTGAGTCGCAGCGATGATGCGCACATTCACTTTCACCGGCGTGGTACCACCCACCCGGTAGAACTCACCGTCGGCAAGGACCCGCAACAGACGGGTCTGGGTGTCGGCGGGCATATCACCGATTTCATCCAGGAACAGGGTGCCGCCATTGGCCTGTTCGAAGCGCCCGCGGCGTTGGCCGCCGGCACCGGTGAAGGAGCCTTTTTCATGGCCAAACAGTTCTGACTCAATCAGATCTTTCGGAATCGCCGCCATGTTCAGGGCGATAAAAGGCTCAGCAGAACGCGGGCTGTGCTTATGCAGAGCATGGGCGACCAGCTCTTTACCGGTACCGGATTCACCATTGATCAGTACCGTGATGTTGGACTGTGACAGACGGCCGATGGCACGGAAAACTTCCTGCATGGCCGGCGCTTCACCGATGATTTCCTGCTCGTCATCCTTGTCTTCTTTTTCCGGCTGCTGCGCAGAGACTTCGGCAAAATGTTCAACCGCGCGCTGAATCAGGCTGACGGCTTCATCCACGTCAAACGGCTTAGGCAGATATTCAAAGGCACCGCTCTGGTACGAGGTGACTGCACTGTCGAGGTCTGAGTGCGCGGTCATGATAATGACCGGCAAATCCGGATGGGCAGCGGTGGCTTGTTTCAGCAGCTCAAGGCCGTCCATGCCCGGCATGCGTACGTCGGTGATGATGGCGTCGGGTGATTCACGGCGCAGTTGATTCAGGGCGGTTTCTGCCTGATCAAACACACGGGTGTGGATGCTGGTCTGTTGCAGCGCTTTTTCCAGTACCCAGCGGATGGATTTGTCGTCGTCGATGATCCAGACAGTGCTCATAAGGCTTCCAAAGGTATATAGATCGAGAAGGTGGTTCTTCCCGGTGCGGATTTAAATTCGATGATGCCGTGCATCTGATTGAGAATAGACTGGGAGATGGACAGTCCCAGACCGGTACCATCAGCTCGCCCACTGACCATGGGGTAGAACAGGTTTTCCTGCAGTTCTTCAGGGATCCCCGGGCCGTTATCGGAGATGTCGATTTTTACCGCCAGGCGGTAGCGGTTCTGACCGATGGTACACTGACGTACGGTACGCGTACGGATGTGCATTTCGGGCTGGCCAATCTTGACCGGTGCTTCAACCATGGCCTGCATGGCATTGCGGCAGACGTTGAGCATGGCCTGAATCAGCTGGCCTTTATCAGCCATCAGTTCGGGGATGGACGGGTCGTAATCACGCCAGATAAAGACCTTGCCGTCGGATTCAACATCAATCAGCTGGCATACCCGTTCAAGTACCTCGTGAATGTTCACGGCTTCTTCTTTCGGGATCTGGCGTGGCCCCAGCATCCGGTCAACCAGGTCACGCAGACGGTCGGCCTCTTCGATGATGATGTTGGTGTATTCACGCAGATCCTGTTCTGGCAGCTCACGCTCCAGCAACTGAGCCGCACCACGGATGCCACCCAGTGGGTTTTTAATTTCATGAGCCAGACCACGAACCATGTTACGGGTCGTCTGCTGGTTGGCCATCATCTGTTCTTCACGGCTGATACGGGTCAGGCGGTCGCGGCTCTGCAGTTCAATCAGCAGGCAGGGCAGTCGGGTTTCCGGATGGGTGAGCGGAGTGACGCTGTAGTCCAGAACCGCATGCTGCTGGTTATGCAGCAGGATAGTCGCTTCACGCTTAGTGAATGAATGGCCGGTGATCAGTGAGTGCTCAAGTGACTCTGTGGACGTGGATGGCTCCTGCGCCAACTCAGTGTAAGGCACGCCAATTCCCCGCGTGCCACTGATCTCGAGCAGGGCTTCGGCCGCCGGGTTCATCAGTATCACGTTGAGGTCTGCATCCAGCAGAACAACGCCGGAATTCAGGTTCTCCAACAGGCGATGATTCAGCAGGGAATTGTTGTGCATAGGGGTCTCCGTTTCATGCGGTAACAGCAAGAAACAAGCCACCTTGTCTACGCACAGTCTTAGCGCGGCAGACGGTGCATTCTGGCGCTTTAGCGGAGGATTCAGGGAGAAAAGTGGCTCGTCGCGCACAATTATAGTGCATTAAAGGGGTGCG
>JBPEXS010000236.1:0-4893 GCA_052031325.1 Thalassolituus sp.
TACAAGGTCACTCAGGGCGGACTGGAGGCCGGTATTGTCGCCCGCATTGGCAGCTTTCTCGCGACGCTGACCTATGGAGTCTCAGAAGACAGCGCGGTGTCGGCTTTCAACAGCGCTCTGCAAGTGCCAAAGGCGCGCAAGCCCACCGTCTTGCATGAATTCGCTACGGCGATGAAACGTATGAGTGCCGATAACTACCGCGACAGTATCCGGCAGTTACGTAGTCTGTGTGCAAACGCAGACGTCGCCAGTGCAGAAGAGGCACTGGTACAGCAGCAGTGTCGCGCCGAGCTGCAAATCTGAGTGTAAGATCTGACCTCAGCCATGAGCTTAACCCTTATCTGACTCCAGAACTTCTGGCATGACCTCCGCGTAATTAGCGCATTGAAACTGTCTGCAGGGCTGCGTAACCTAACGGCATAATAACGATGAAAGGCACCCTTACATGACCGGCATACTCATATTTCTGATGATTCCGGCTATGGTGATCTGCCTGCTCAACCTTGGCATAGGCCCCTTTGGCCATCCCAGCCGGGTCCATCTTCACCAGGGGTTCCGGCGGTTGCCGGGGCATGTCAGAATGCCTCTGCTGTTCATCAGCACCCTGATTCTGATTTTCGGTTTTACCGAGGTCGCAGGCATCACCCACTTTACTCCACCTCCGGAAATGTAAGGACCCGACATGCAGATCACCCATATCCGTAACGGCGAAGTCTCCCTGGAAACCCGGATTGCCGGACCGGACGATGGCGAGGTGGTTATTCTGCTGCACGGGTTTCCGGAGTGCTGGAATACCTGGCGACACCAGATTCCTGTGCTTGTTGAAGCGGGTTACCGGGTGTTTGTACCGAACATGCGCGGTTATGGTCATTCTTCGAAACCCACCGCGGTAGCGGATTATCACGTCAAGCACCTGACCGCCGATGTCGATGCCATCCGCCAGTATGCCGGGGTTGAGAAATTTCATCTCGTGGGTCACGACTGGGGAGCCATGGTTGCCTGGTGGTATGCTCTGGGCTATCAGGATCATCTCGCCAGCCTCAGCATCCTGAACGTGCCCCACCCGCGGGTGTTTATGCAGAAGCTGAAAGGCAGCCCGGCACAATTGCTGAAGAGCTGGTACATCGGTTTTTTTCAGATTCCACTGATCCCGGAATGGGTTCTGCCCCTGGGCAACTTCTGGTTCTACCGCTACATTCTTAATAAATCCTCCTGCCCGGGCAGCTACAGTGACGAGGATTACCGTATTCTGCTGGAGCACTGGAACATACCGGGTCAGACCCGTGCGACCATCAACTATTACCGCTCTTCTGCCCGTAGTCTGCCGAACCCTCCCAAAAGCAAAAGCCGGCTGCAGTGCCCGACTCAGATTCTCTGGGGCGAAAATGATCTTGCTCTGTCTCTGGAAATGGCACAGCAAAGTGCAGAACTGCTGGATAACGGGACACTGACCACTTATCCCGACGCCACGCACTGGCTGGCCCATGACAAGCCTGACGAAATCAGCCGTCGTCTCGCAGAACACTTTGTTGCACACGCTGTTGTGTCCTGACGCAGGTTTCTGAAAGAAAACCCCCGACAAGGATGGCTCAGGGCATTACAATCCGCGCAATTTCATTTACTGGGGTATGTCATGCAGAAAGAACGCATTGTCATTGTTGGCGGCGGAGCCGGTGGACTTGAACTCGCGACCCGTCTGGGCCGGAAACTCGGCAAGAAACACAAAGCGGATATCATTCTGATTGATGCCAATCCAACTCACCTGTGGAAACCGCTGCTGCACGAAGTGGCTTCAGGTGCGCTCGATTCAGGCATTGATGAACTTGATTATCTGGCTCACGGTAAACGCTCTGGCTACCGCTTCCGCATTGGCCGCATGTGTGGACTGGACAGAGAAAACCGCGAAGTCGTACTTGAGGCCATGCTCGACGAAGACGGTGAGACCATCCTGCCAACCCGCTCGGTTAAGTACGACACTCTGGTGCTGGCTCTGGGCAGCGTGACCAATGATTTCGGCACCAAAGGTGCAGCACAACACTGCATTTTCCTTGATAAAAAGCGCCAGGCCGAAAAGTTTCACCAGCGCCTGCTGAATGCCTTCCTGCGTCACAGCAGCGATCCTGACAGCGGTAAGCTGAAAGTTGCCATCGTTGGCGCCGGTGCCACCGGGGTCGAACTGTCCGCTGAGCTTTTCAACACCGCTGAGATTCTTGCTGGATATGGCGTGGGTAATGATTCCGCCAGCCTGCTGGAAGTCACTCTGATTGAAGCAGGTGACCATATACTCCCTGCCCTGCCGCAACGTATTTCAGACGCTGCCACCAAAGAACTACGCAACCTGGGTGTGGAAGTTCGCACCGCAACACGTATCACAGAAGTGACAGATCAGGGGTTTGTGACGGCGGAAGGTGAATTGATTGAAGCCGAACTGCGGGTTTGGGCTGCCGGGGTGAAAGCGGCCGATTTTGTCGGTCGACTTGGTTTTATGACCAACCGCAGTCAGCAGATTATTGTCGATGAACACCTGAGAACCGAGGATGAGCGGATTTTCGCCATTGGCGACTGCTGCATCTTTACTCAGGAAAATGGCAAGCCGGTACCTCCAAGAGCGCAGGCCGCACATCAGATGGCCTCTCATGTCGGTGATGTGTTGCTGCAGCGTGGTTCTACAAAACCTCTCGCACCGTTCCGCTATCTCGATCGCGGCTCTCTGGTGTCTCTCAGCCAGTACTCCACCGTCGGAAGCCTGATGGGAAACCTGACCGGTAAATCACTGATGATTGAAGGGCGGATTGCGCGCATGGTGTACATCTCACTGTACCGGATGCACCAGATTGCTCTGCATGGCTATTTCCGTACCGGACTGATGTTTCTGACCGGACGCATCAACCGCGTTATCCGACCGCGACTGAAATTGCATTAACCGACATGTTGGGGTGGTAGCGTCAGCTGCCGCTCTGGCGGAATTCTCCCGGTGTCATCCCGGTCCAGCGGCGGAAGGCTTTGTAAAATGCGCTCGGTTCCGTATAGCCGACCAGATAAGCGATCTCATACAGCGGCTGATCACCCTCAGCGATCAGCTTGATTGCCAGCTCCTGACGGGCTTCATCGAGCAACTGTTGATAGGTTGTCCCCAAAGGGCGGAGTCGTCGTTGCAGGTTTCTCACGCTGATCCCCAGTTGTGAGGCAACGTGATCCTGCGAGACATTCCGTTTGAGCAGGCTTTCTTCCAGAATGTCACAGATTTCTTTGTACAGACGGAAGTCTTCTTCAAACTTTGCGTATTGTTTTCTGAGTTCGCGCATGCCCGTGAGGAAGCGCGCCGGATCAGCAGTTTCCGTCTTCCGCATCCAGGCTTCGCGGCTCACCTCAAGCAGGAAGTTATCGCCCTGACTGACAGGGAAACCCACTTTTTCGCGCACAGCCTCTTCGGATGGAATCATGTCTGCAGGAATGATCATAAACAGATCATCCTGCTTGAACGTCTTCCCCAACGAGGTACGGAACAGCTGACTGAGAAAGGTGACGCCTGCACACACCTGAAAATCAGAACCGGCACCGAGAATCGGCGAACGGGTCTCAAGAATGATTTTGTCGTCTGTTTCACCAATTTTCTCAAAGGTGAAACTGCCCGTGTTGTAATAGACGTTTTTCAGAAAAACATCGAATCCGGTCCTGAGGTTCTCAGCCGCAATAACAACACGCTGCAATGGGAATGTCTGACTGGCCATGTAACAGCCGCAATCGTAGGGAAACATAGGGTCATTCAGCTCTCCCGCAACATAGCGGAAAACAGCAGAAATACGATCGGCCGGAATACGACGGGGGTAGGGCAACGAGGTGTCGACCTCGAGTATTTCCCATACACGATCCATATCCGCACCCGTGCTTGCCCAGAAATTGAGCAGATTCTGTGCGATTATGAAATCGACCTGTGCCGTCGGTATCATGGCTGTCTCCAATCCATCCCTATATTCAGAGGCAATCCGGCTGCCCCCTGCGTCAAAATAAAACGAATGTTTTTTGTTTATTTGACACAAAGACCGATGATGGTAACCAGCCCAGAAACTGTCAATAGACTGAGACGACACTGACAGCTGAGTCATATCCTTGACGCCACTTATTACCTACAAATACCAAAATATAAGTAATACTTATTTATTATTTTTAACAATTCGGGACACGGTAAGGTGTCAGGAAAGTAATCAGTTATCCGCAAATTCTGACTTCAGATCATCCAGAACACGCTGGATCGTATCCGGTGTATAACCCCGATACATCAGAAAGCGATAAAGTCGCGGATAGGCCTCATTCAAAGGCTTTGCGATCATTCTGAGCTTTTTACTGGCTTCTGCTCGTGCTGACTCGAGCCAGGCTTCATGTTCGGTATCGGCGAGTGCTGCTTCAGAAAGACTCTGACCAACGCCTTTCTGGCTAAGATCCCGTTTTGCTCTCAAGGGACCATGACCCCGACGAATGGCGGAGCGTACCAGCTGTTCACTGAAGCGTACGTCAGACTGCCAGCCGAGTTCGACCAGATAGTCGAGCACTTCATTAAGGGTTTCTTCAGAGTCTGCCAGTGGCGCAAGTTTGCGGAAGAGTTCATGGCGGGAATGGTCGCGACGACCAAGAAGGGCCGTCGCGCGGGAGATCAGGCCTGAACGGTCAAGCGGTTCAGGCTTCGGCTTCTTCTTCATTTTCCTCAGCGGCTGAATCCGCTGCCACGGTCAGCAGTTGGGCACGGATCTGCTCTTCGATCTCGTTGGCAATTTCTGGATGCTCTTCCAGATAGTTGGCTGAATTGGCCTTACCCTGGCCAATCTTATTGCCGTTGTAGCTGTACCAGGCACCAGACTTGTCAACGATCTTGCACTTAACGCCCAGGTCAATGAC
>JBPEXS010000237.1:0-7348 GCA_052031325.1 Thalassolituus sp.
TTCCGGCAATCCGGGTATGTTCTACTTCGGTAACCGCGACACGGGTAAGTTGTTTCCATTCGCAAAACGTTTCGAAAGCCTGGATTTTAAATCCTTGGCGCAAAGCCAGTCGGAAGTGTTCAATGCAAGGGATGGTGCTGAGATCTCAGTCAATATTACCTACCCGCAAGCCCATTCCGGTGGAACCAAAGTTCCGGCAGTCATAATTCCATACTCTGGTTATCTGAGAGCCGGAGGCTACAATCTGTTGACGCAGATGTTAGTTAATCGCGGATACGCTGTTCTGGATATGACGAATTCTGATTTGAGCAGCCGGATGTATGGTCCAGACAACAAGTTACAGGGCTGGGGGTTTAAGTCGCAGACCGATATTGAAGATGCGACACGCTGGCTGATCAGTAAAGACTATGTCGATAACTCTAAAATCTGTATTCTGGGCCAACAGTACGGTGGATATGCTTCTCTGCTAGCGGCTGTTAAATCTACCGATCTTTATACCTGCTCAATCAGTGTAGGCGGGGTGACTGATCTTGATGCTCTGGTTAAGTCACGACGAAAAACCGACCATAAGAGAACAATAAAAAAATGGGCCGGCACTGAATATGGCGGTGTTGAAGAAAGATCTCCAATCAATGGCGCAGAAAAGATACAGGCTGCAGTGTTACTCATTCACCCAGAAGATGACCGCAGGGTGGATGTTGAACAAAGCAGAAATATGGAGAGTGCTTTGAAAAAAGCAAAGAAGGACGTTCAGTATATTGAAATTGAAGGTGGTAGCTACAACCTGACTTCACAAACTGAACGGGATATCGTGTTCAATGCCATCGATGACTTTCTGGCTGAACACCTGAAATAACTGGCCGGTCAGGCCAGTTTCTTCTCCCAGAACTGCGCCTGACCTTTCTCTGGATCAAGCTCGTACTGACGGAAGCCGAATTTCTGATAACTGTTGATGGCGGTCTGATTGCCACTCAGTACTTCCAGCGTGACTTTGCAGCAGCCTTTTTCACAAGCGATATTTTCTACTTCCTGCAATAACGCCTGGCTGATCCCCATTCCACGGAATTCACTCACTACGGCTAAGTCATGAATATTGATCAGTGGCTTTGCCGCGAAGGTGGAAAACCCTTCAAAGCAGTTGGCGATTCCTGCGGGTTGGTCATCCACATACGCCAGAACCGTGCAGGCAAAATCCCGCTTCTGCAGCTGATCAATTAACGTTTTTTTCACTGAGGATTTCAGCCCTTCACCGCCACCCATGGGGTCACGGGCGTACTGGTCCAGCAGATAGAGCAGGTCCTGCTGATGTTGAGGGTTGTGATAATCAGCGCGAATGATGTGGACAGTCATTTATATTTCCAGAAAGTATTTTTCAGATATGCGTGGTCAGCATATTACTGAACAGTGCAAGGCAGAAACCAAACACGGCACCTAGCGGCGGTGCCCAGTGTTTTTTCAGCACGGATTGTGGTGCGATGTCCTGAAAGATCAGGTAGAGAATACCGCCAGAGGCAAACAGCATAATGGCACCCAACAAGTAGTCTTGTCCGGCCAGAAGATAATAACCACTGAATCCGGCAATAGGGCCAAGAGGCACCAGCGCCAGCATACTGAGCAATGTACGGCGATTGCTGGTGTTTTTGTGAGTGTGAGTCTGTTGCTGCATTTCACGGAAGGCATTAAACCCTTCCGGGAGATTCTGAAGAGCAATCAGCACAGCAAGCAGCGTGGCTGAGTCCGATCCGGCGGCCATCATCCCGCCCAGAGCGATTGCCTCGGGCACATAGTCAGACAGCATGCCCATCAGCTGCGGAGACTGGCGCCCGCCTGCTGCCATACGCCGTTCAAGTGCAAAAAAGAACAGCCCTCCCGTAAGCACAATCGGTATGGCCAGCATGGAACCGCCCATACTCTCTACACCCTCAGGCACCAGAACGACGGCAACGGCCCCAAGAAGAATGCCTCCACCAAACGCGATAACGAAATGGCGCAGTTCGTTTTCAAGCCAGAGCGGGCGGATATGCTCAAAACTGGCAATCAATCCTCCGAGGGGAATCGCAACCCCGGCCAAGGTGGTGAGCAGCAAGATGAGCAGGGTTTCAGACATAATGCGCAGCACTACATGACGAAAAAGACCAAACTATCAAAATGCCCACATTGATGTATATGCCAGCATCTGAGTAATGATTCATGACTGAAATAAAAAAAGGAGCCATCAGGCTCCTTTTCAGGTTCAGTTCTGTGCACTGTTTTGAATTCAGATACGACTGCCGTAACGCTGGCGCAGTGCGTTGATGCGCACATCCAGCGGCGGGTGAGACGCAAACAGGGCTGACAGTTTTCCTTCTCCGCGGATACCGAAGGCGACCAGTTCGCCTTCCAGCTCACTCGGCTGATCATAGGTATCTTTCAGCCGCGCCAGAGCCGATGCCATGGCAGCCGGGCTTACCAGTTCAGCACCCGCCTGATCAGCACGGAATTCACGACGGCGGCTGAACCAGAAGACAATGGTCGAGGCCAGAATGCCCAGCACGATTTCAGCAAAAATGGTGGCGATGAAATAGCCGATGCCATGGCCGTTTTCGTTTTTGAACACAGCTCGGTCAACGAAGCTGCCGATAATGCGCGCAAAGAACATCACAAAGGCGTTAACCACACCCTGAATCAGCGCCAGCGTGACCATATCGCCGTTGGCGACGTGGCCGATTTCGTGGCCCAGTACGGCCTTCACTTCGTCTTTGCTCATACGTTGCAGCAGGCCGGTGGACACCGCCACCAGAGCGTCGTCTTTCTTCCAGCCGGTGGCAAAGGCGTTGGGAGCGTCAGACTGGAAAATACCCACCTCAGGCATGCCAATTCCGGCTTTATCCGCCAGTTCTTTCACGGTGCTGAGTAACCATTGCTCGCCCGCGTTGTGCGGCTGGTCAATGACCTGAACCCGCATTGAGCGCTTGGCCATCCACTTAGAGATCAGCAGCGAGACAAACGAGCCCCCCATACCGAAGATGAAACAGAAAATCAGCAGGCCTTGCATATTCCCCATGCCGCTGGCCATGAGGTACTGGTCCACACCCAGGATGCGGAAGGTGATGCTGGCAACGATCAGAATGGCCAGGTTGGTCGCCAGAAACAGGGCGATACGTAACATTCAGATTCTCCTGATTGAATGAAGTCCGGGCAGAATACCCGGAATGTATGACAACAGAATGGGTCCGCTGACGGCGGAATTCAAGCCAGACATCTGTCAGGAAGGGTCATGAGCACGACCTTTCCTGCAGGCCTGATGGGGATTCAGTCTTCCGGCTGAAAAATGGACTCAATCGGCAGCTCGAAGACCTTGGCGATACCGAAGGCGAGCGGCAGAGACGGGTCGTATTTGCCCTTCTCGATGGCGATGATGGTCTGACGCGACACACCCAACAGCTCGGCCAGCGCCTGCTGACTCCAGTTGCGCTCTCCACGCAGATCTTTGATGCGGTTATTCATGAGCGGTCAGTCTCAACGATAACGGTGAGTAACGTACCACTGAGCCAGCGCCAGCGTGACCATCATCATGGGGAAGACCCACATGGTCGGTAACTCGGGAAAACCGATATCTTCAAGAAAGCCCCAGGCAAAGGTCAATGCCCCGACCAGAGTAAAGGCGATCATCGCGGCTTCGAGGTACAACCGCTGCTGCATTTCATCCCAGGTGCGGACGTACTCCACAACAACGCGGATGATGTATACCACCGGAGCCATCGGCAGCAGCACCAGCAGGATGCTCAGTGCGTAAGGCACCGTGTAGTTATCCAGAATTGCATTCATGATCATCAGGGTGGCGGCGTAGACTGCAAACCCCAGACTCAGTTTTTTCAGGTAGCGGCGGCACGCCGGATTGGCAGTGGTCATAGCGACCTCCTGTACAGGTTATGTTTGGCTTTCGATGTAAAGCAGGCTTTACTATGTAAAAGAACCTTTACTATGTCAAGCACACTTAACATGAAAAATACCCAAACTGCTCAGAAGTGCATTGGTGCCTACCTGACTTTCCGTTATCATTGCCCTCGCCCAGGGGGAGGTCAGCAGGCCTGAGATTAGAGATACCCTGAAGTTACTTTCCCGAAGCCAATACGGTGTCGGTAAAGCGTCGGCGAGGCAGCGTCTGCAAGGCGGACGTCAATGAAGAAGCGCAGCGTACATTGAGTACGTGAGCATTCTGAGTTGGCGCCCAACACCGCAGACGCAACGCAGCCAGCTTCAGAACCGCTCTTAAACCCCGGAACCTGATCCGGCTAGTACCGGCGTAGGAATGGGAAAGCAGCCTGTTTTTCGCAGCCTGTCCGACATTTCAGTCCGTGTGCCTTGCGCATGGCTACGCAGTCTCCGGGTCTTTCACACTCATTCTTTACGTGTAAAAGGCCGTTTATGAACCGCTTGTCTCTTAACAAACTCGCTGCCGCTCTGGCACCACTTTCATTGTCACTATCGGCACCTGCTCTGGCCGCAGACGCTTCTGCTGAGCGCGTTGATCTGCCAACCGTGACGGTAACTGCAGACTTCCGTCAGACCGACGTACAGCAGATTCCTGAAGCCACCACCGTCGTTACCGGTGCTGAAATCGAAGCCCGCAGTGCCGAGCATCTGGAGCAGGTGCTGAGTTTTGCCCCGAACGTGAACTTCTCCTCCGGTGCCTCCCGTGGCCGTTACTTTCAAATCCGTGGTATCGGTGAGCGCAGCCAGTTCGTCGACCCGGTGAACCCGTCTGTGGGTCTGGTGATTGATGGCATCGATATGACCGGCCTGGGGGCTGCCGCGACGCTGTTTGATGTGCAGCAGGTGGAAGTTCTGCGCGGGCCTCAGGGCACCCGTTTTGGTGCCAACGCCCTGGCCGGCATGATCAATGTGCGCTCCAACGACCCGACTGCCGAAACAGAGGGCTACCTGAGTGCCCGTGCCGGAAACTACGACACCTACGGTCTGGGCGGCGCTGTGTCTGGTTCGCTGTCTGAACAGCTTCAGGGACGCCTTGCGGTTCAGGGTTTTCAGTCGGATGGCTACATCGACAATGAATATCTTGAGCGCGATGACACCAACGATCTCGATGAGAAAACCGCACGCGGTAAGCTGGCTTATCAGTTAAGCGACGACACCGACATCGGTCTGACGCTGCTCTATGCCGATATCGACAACGGCTACGATGCCTTCAGTCTCGATAAGAACCGCACCACACTGTCTGATGAGCCGGGTGTCGACGCACAGGATACACTGGCCGCCGCTCTGTCCGTGGATTCCCGCCTCAACGACACCGTCCAGCTTCAGGCCGTACTCACTGGCAGCAGCTCTGACTCGGAATACAGCTACGACGAAGACTGGGCCTACGTCGGCATTGCCCCAGGCTGGGAATACAGCTCTTTTGATCAGTACCTGCGCGAATACGATCGCACCTCAGCTGACCTGCGCCTGCTGTCAATGCCAGAAGGTCGCCTGTTTGGCGGTCGTACCGACTGGGTTGCCGGTGTGTACGTGATGCAGCGCAGCGAAGACCTGACCCGTAACTACACCTATCTGGATGCGCCGTTTACGAGCGAACTGGAGTCCACCTCTGCAGCACTTTATGGCGAGCTGACCAGCGAACTGTCTGAAACGGTTCGTCTGATTACCGGCCTGCGTCTGGAAAACTGGAGCAACGACTACAGCGACAGCAACGCCATCGATGGCAGCACCGATGAGAATCTCGCCGGAGGTCGTATCACACTGGAAGCCATGCTGAACCCGTATCACCTTGGCTACGCCACACTGGCGCGGGGTTACAAGGCAGGCGGTATCAATACTGACCCGGATATTTCCGAAGCCAACCGCGAGTTCAACACTGAGTACAACAACACGCTGGAGCTGGGCCTGAAGTCCTCACTGCAGGATGACCGTCTGCAGACCCGCATCGCGGCCTTCTACATCCAGCGCAAAGACCAGCAGGTGAAAAGCTCGTACGCCTACCAGAACGAAGACAACTCGTTCACCTTCCAGGACTATCTGGCTAACGCGGCAGAAGGCCGTAACTACGGTCTGGAACTGGAGAGCAACTGGCAGCTGTCTGAGCGCCTGAACTGGGCACTGAGCTACGGTTACCTGATTACCGAGTTTGTTGATTACAGCTACCAGACGGACGACGGTGAATTCAGCAAAGACGGTCGCCAGCAGGCGATGGCACCTCAGTATTCTGCGGCCACTGCGTTGACGTACGACCTGACTCAGGCGCTGTCGTTCCGCGTCGAAAGCGAAGCCAAAGACGAGTTTTACTTCTCCGACAGCCACGACGAAAAATCCGAAGCCTACGTACTCTGGCACGCCCGTATTGCGTATGAGCAGGCTGATTACTCTCTGGCGGTTTACGGTCGTAACCTGACCGACCGCGATACCGAAGTGCGTGGTTTTGGTGGTTTCGGTAATGACCCGCGCAACTTCTATGAAACCGACCGCTACGTGCAGTACGGTGAGCCACGGACCTTTGGTGTAGAAGGTAAACTGTACTTTTAACAGGCCGATGTTCTGACGGCATCGTCACTGCCAGCTTTAGTCTGGCAGTGGCTGCTTCGAAAACGAAAATCAATAGCCTGCCTGGAGCAGACCATGGAAATATCCGCTGAAATTAGCAAATACCCGCTGACCGAAGACTACATCGAACACATTAAAGGCTTTATCGACCGTCTCAATGCCGTCGACGGTCTGACCGTGGTCACCAATACCATGAGCACTCAGGTGTTCGGTGAACACGATCTGGTGATGGATACCCTGCGCGATGAAATGCGCGTCAGTTGGGAGACCTTTGGCCGCGCCATTTTTGTGGTGAAGTACATCGGCCGCAATCTCGACCCGGCGCTGAAACCTCACGGTTGAAAACAGACGGACGTCTGACGTCAGGCGTCTGTCTCTAACGGAGCACACATGATCGACACCATCTGGCAGGGCGCCATCGATTACGCCCAGACCATGAGTCACTGGGAAACCGCCGGAGTCATCCTTGGCGTTGCTTACCTGTTGTTTGCCATGCGCCAGAGTCAGTGGTGCTGGTATGCGGCGTTCGGCAGCACCGCGATTTTTACCTGGCTGTTCTTCGACGTCAGCCTGCTGATGGAGTCGGCGCTGAATCTCTACTATCTGGCGATGGCCGTGTATGGCTGGTACAGCTGGCGCAATGGCAGCAGCAACCCGGCCGAACAACTGCCCATTCAGACCTGGCGACTGAATCAGCACCTGCTGGTGATCGGTGGTGTCATCGCCATGAGTCTGGCCAGCGGTTATCTGCTGACCGAACATACCGGCGCGGTGATGCCGTACCTGGATTCGTTCACCACCTGGGGAGCCGTCA
>JBPEXS010000238.1:0-1978 GCA_052031325.1 Thalassolituus sp.
ACCCACTGGAGCACGTTGAAAAGCGCGTTCTGGAGAACATGGCCGGTGAACCGAAAGCCGTTATCTTCCTGACCTGTGACATGACCGGTGTACTGCCTCCAGTATCCATCCTGTCCAAAGAGCAGGCCGCTTACCACTTCCTGTCCGGTTACACCGCACTGGTTGGTTCTACTGAAATGGGCGGCTCCAAAGGCCTGAAGTCGACCTTCTCTACCTGCTTTGGTGCGCCGTTCTTCCCACGTCCAGCGGGCGTTTACGCAGAACTGCTGATGAAGCGTGTGACTGAATTCGGTTCTCAGGTCTACCTGGTGAACACTGGCTGGACCGGTGGCCCTAACGGTGGTGGCGGTGAGCGTTTCAGCATCCCAACAACCCGTGCCGTGATCGCTGCGATCCAGTCTGGTGCACTGCGTGATGCCGAAACGGAAGAACTGCCGGTCTTCGGCCTGCAGGTTCCGACGGCTCTGGAAGGTGTTGACGCGACTCTGCTGAACCCGACCAAAGCCTGGTCTAACGTCTCTGACTGGGAAGGTGCTGCGAAGAACCTGGCTGGTCAGTTCGTTGAGAACTTCAAGAAGTACGACGTCTCTGACGCCATCGTAAACGCTGGACCGCAGCTGTAAGCGGAAACGGTTTTACGATGAAAAGGGCGCTTCGGCGCCCTTTTTTTGTGTCTGAATCTGCCCTTTTTCTTCACGCCCGCCCCAGCTCAAACTCAAAACAGGTACCCATATTCAGCTCACTGCGCACCTTAATGTCGGTGTTGTGAATCGCGAGTATGCGTTTGACGATGGCCAGCCCCAGGCCAGAGCCGATCTGGCTGGAGTGCTGAGTGTCTTTGGCCTGATAAAAGCGGTCAAAGATGTGCGGCAGTTCAGCACTGCTGATACCGACCCCGGTATCGGCAACGGCCACCCGGCTGCCGTGCTCGGTGCTCTCCACTCGCAGGGTGACTTCTCCCCCGGCTGGGGTATGGCGGATGGCGTTGCTGATGAGGTTCTCCAGCACCCGCTGGATCAGGCTGATATCAGCCACCACAAAGGCGCCCTGATCCTGATCTGAGCCCTGCATCTGTTGAGGCATGGCAAGCTTCAGAGTGACTCCCCGTTGGCGGGCCAGTTGACCCAGATCCTGACTGCAGTCCTGCAGTAGTTCACACAGCGAAAAGCGTTCTGGCTCGGGCTTAAGCCCGCCGGACTCCAGCGTGGCCAGATCAAACAGATCGCCGACCAGCCGGGTCAGGCGTTTGCCCTGTTGATAAGCCGAGCGGATATTCGCCCCTTGTTGTTCGCGGCTGATCTGGTCGGCGTTCAGGAGACTCAGCTCAAGCGTGCCCTGCAAGGCCGCCAGCGGGGTTCTGAGATCGTGCGAAACATTGGCGATCAGCTCGCGCCGGGTCTGGTCCAGCTGGCGGATGGCCGTGAGCTGCCGCGCAACTGTGTTCTGCATGTCGCGGAAGCTGGTGCGTAATTGACGGATCTCATGGCCGGCACCTTCTTCAGCGAAACGATCCTGAGCCTCTGCGATGGTTGCTTCTCCAGGCTGATAGGCCTGAATCTCCTGACGCAACCGCGCCAGCGGCCGGGTCAGCGCAAACGCCAGTAGCGCCGCAACCAGCAAAGCGCCGAGCACTGCGGTGGCGGCCAGAGAGAGATACAGGTTCTGATGATGTTGCGCCTGGGCCTGCACTTTCATGGCCTGATACACCTGGCCACCCACCACGGCATACACATACCCGTAAAGCTTTTCACCGTCAGCAATGGGTGAGGCCGAGAACACGGCGGCTTCACCGGGACGTTGAGGGTCATCCCCCTGAATGGGTAGGGGGGCACCTGCGAGAAAACGCTCGACGGCAAGGATATTAATCTGCTGCAGCTGAACGGTGTCAGGGGCAAAACGGTGGGCGAGAATCCGCCCCTGCGGGTCGGTGACGTAGATCTCCAGCGCGGGGTTGATCACCATGGCACGATCCGCCAGT
>JBPEXS010000239.1:0-1614 GCA_052031325.1 Thalassolituus sp.
GTGCCCACCTGCTCATGCTGCATCAGTTGTTGGCGTGCAGTTCTTCGTTCAGAGCGATGGCGCTCTTGTTGGTCAGACACTTCACAGTACCGCTGATGGAGTCGCGGATGAACAGCATGTCAGACTTACCGGCCAGGTCACGGCCTTTAACGGTCTCAACCAGTTCTTTGTTTTCATCCAGTACCTGAATTTTGGTACCGGCGGTGATGTATAGGCCAGATTCTACGGTACAACGGTCGCCCAGCGGGATACCGATACCGGCGTTAGCGCCGATCAGACACTGTTCACCGACAGAAATGATGATGTTTCCGCCACCTGACAGAGTGCCCATGGTTGAACAGCCGCCGCCCAGATCAGATCCTTTGCCAATCAGAACGCCTGCAGAGATGCGACCTTCGATCATGGAAGAGCCCAGGGTACCGGCGTTAAAGTTGACGAAACCTTCGTGCATGATGGTGGTGCCTTCACCCAGGTAAGCACCCAGACGCACGCGAGAGGTATCAGCGATACGCACACCGGTTGGTACCACATAGTCGGTCATGCGTGGGAATTTATCGACGCTGTTTACGCTGAGGATTTCACCTTTCACGTGTGCTTTCAGCTGTGCTTCTGGCAGCTCGTTGATGTCGATGGCACCTTTGCTGGTCCAGGCGACGTTGGGCAGCAGGCCGAAGATACCGCTCAGATCGATTTCATGCGGCTTGACCATGCGGTGCGACAGCAGGTGCAGCTTCAGGTAAACCTCTGGTGTTGAAGTCGAGGTGGTGTCTTCCTCAAGGATGGTTACTACCAGCTTGCGGTGCATTTCGGCTTTGCCCAGTGCGGCGGCGATGGCGGCCTGCTCAGCATCGACTTTGGCCAGATCATCCTGGAGGGTGTGCATCAGAGCGATGTTCAGGCTCAGTGCCTGATTACCACCGGAATAACCCAGAGTTTCACGGGCGGCGCTGACCAGCTCGTCAGACGGGTTCAGGATGGGCTTCGGATAATAAACCTCCAGCCACTCACCTTTTTTGTTCTGGGTTCCGACCCCGATGGCCAGTGCAAATGTGCTCATGCGATATCCTCTGTGTTCTAGAACGCCGGTGACTTGACCGGGCAATTATTTGAAACGGGTTGTGTAATCGTCGGCCTTAAAGCCCAGGACCAGCTCGCTGCCGGTGTCCAGCAACGGACGTTTAATGATGGACGGGTTGTCGAGTATGACGGCGCGTGCGCTCTGGTTATCCATGTTGTCGCGGACACTCTCGTCGAGTTTGCGCCAGGTGGTCCCACGGCGGTTGATGACCTGCTCCCACCCCAGGGTTTCCAGCCATTGATCGAGCTGATCGGCGGGCACGCCTTCTTTTTTGTAGTCGTGAAAGCGGTACTCCACTCCGGCTTCGTCGAGCCAGCGCAGGGCTTTTTTCATGGTGTCGCAGTTTTTGATGCCGTAGACGGTGGTCACGGTGGGTCCTCAGGCCGTTTTAACGGCGGGGAAGGATACCAGATCTCAGTGGGGAGTGAGAGGTCATGGGGCGCAAGTCTGTACCTCTGGCCGGTTTACTGTAAAATCCGCCGCTCAGAAAACGAACGAGTCGACAGAATTATGCTCTCGCAAATCATCAAATCCGT
>JBPEXS010000024.1:0-2961 GCA_052031325.1 Thalassolituus sp.
TGCCATAGTTACTGCTGATGTACCCGGCGTTGCCTTGTCCGGATTGAATAATAACGAGTTGTAAGAGATGTCACATGAGTAAGTTAATGATTCGAAAAATCGTTGTCGCGGTTATTTTTGCTGTACTGACACCACTGGCGGTTGTTTCTCTGCTGGTCAGTCCGGTTGTCAGTGTCACTGTAGGTGATGAAGTGCTTTCCTACGCTAACGCTTTCTCAGCAGCCGGAATGCCGCTGTTTATTCTGCTGTTGGCGCTGTTTGGCCTGGTCGGGAGTTTCCTGTCTGCACAGCTGGTACCGTCGCGCCGTCGTCGTTACCGCTCCAGTGGTACTGTCGTTGAAGAAGATGTTGAAGATGGCCGTGAACGCGGTGTGGTCAAATGGTTTAACGTCAAAAAAGGCTTTGGCTTTATTACCTGGGATCAGGGTGAAGACGTGTTTGTTCACTTCCGTTCCATCCGTGGTCAGGGGCATCGCTCACTGACCGAAGGTCAGCGCGTTAAATTCAACGTGGTTCAGGGCGATAAAGGTCCACAGGCGGAGGATGTATCAGCGCTGCGCTGATCTGGTAATCCGGACACAAAAAAAGCGGCATCTGCCGCTTTTTTTGTGTCTGCCAATATCTTCCAGGTGCTGTTACAGAGTCAGCAGACTCTTCAGCAGGCGCGGGTTAGAAACCGCAATATTGGCCGGTGCCGTCAGCTTCGGGGCGCCTTTCAGGTCAGCCAGCAGGCAGCCTGCTTCGGTCGCGACCAGGCTGCCGGCGTTCAGTGCAAAGGCATCAACATCAGACAGCAGTGCGGCCTGGAGACGATCCGCAGCAACGTACGCCAGTGTCAGGGCGTTAGAGCCAAAGCAGCGGATTTCATAACCGGCTTTAATCGCGCGGACAAATTTTTCAACCTGCTGATCAGCACTGTCGTTCATGCCCATTGGCTGGGTGTAGCCCAGAATGGCACTGCTCAGAGAATTGCCCTGACCGCAGCGGATACGGCGGCTGTTGAGCTGGGCACCACGGCCGCGGGAGGCCGTGAATTCATCACCGTTCATCGGGTTCATAATGACGGCATGCTCTGCACGGTTGTTGATCAGGCAGCTGATGACAATGGCAAAGGCCGGAATACCGACACGGAAATTGGCCACTTCATCAATGACACAGATCTGCCAGACGGGTTGCTTGTCATCCGTCATATTCAGGCCGGTTTCACGACCTTCGAAATTGTGTTCCGGCAGCGACTTCTTCAGTTCGAAGATGATGCTGCGCTCCAGACCGATGGTGCAGTCTGCGACAAATTTTGCTTTTTCCTGATCGGTACTCTGGCTGGCGTCAAAACGGTCGAGTCGACGCACCAGGTCCTGTCCTGCATTGCGCGCGGCGCGCAGTGCCAAGTTGACCATGGGTTGCATAGTAGTCATTACCTGATTTTAAAGATCACATCCCTCTGCCAGAGTGAATACCTACTCTCCTGCAGAAACGGGGCGCGGGAGTATATCAGCATATCCCGTGTGAGCGAAGCCGTTTTGCGTTACACTGCGCGGTTTCTGTGATCCCGGGACTTTCATGCTAGATAGAATCCGCATCGTTATGGTCAACACCACCCACTCCGGCAACATTGGCGCGGCGGCCCGGGCGATGAAAAACATGGGGCTCAGTCGCCTGTATCTCGCCGATCCGCTGGCTCAGATCGATGAAGAGGCCATCCAGCGCTCGTCACGCGCCGACGATATTCTGCATAACGCGGTTATCTGCCCCAGTCTGGAGGACGCCATTGCCGGGTGTGGCCTTGTTGTGGGCACCAGTGCCCGCAGTCGCAGCATTCCCTGGCCGCTGATGAATCCACGTCAGTGTGCAGCGCAGTCATTCACGGCGGCTCAGGCTGGTAATGACATTGCTCTGGTGTTCGGCCGCGAGAGTCGTGGGCTGACCAATGAAGAGCTGCAGCTCTGCAACGCCCATGTCCATATTCCCACGGATGAATCTTTCTCCTCGTTGAATGTCTCTCAGGCTATTCAGGTGCTCTGTTATGAAATGCGCCTGGCATTCACTGACAGCGGTGAAGATGAACAGCAACCCTGGGGCGTGGAGTGGGACTATCCACTGGCGACTCACGAGCAACTGAACGGTATGTTGCAGCACATGGAACAGGCTCTGATTGATATCGGCTTTCTCGACCCGGATACTCCTAAGCAGCTGATGGCCCGCCTGCGCCGTCTGTATCTGCGTGCCGGGCCGGATAAGCTGGAGCTGAATATACTCCGTGGCATGTTTGCCGCTATGCAGAAGCAGGTCGGCAGCCACACTAAATCAGATCTGGCTAAACCAGACCACAATGAATCAAATGAGGACAGCGAGTGATCATTTCGCAACTGCGTGAAGACATCGCCTGCGTGTTTGACCGGGACCCGGCGGCACGCAACACCTTTGAAGTCGTGACCACGTATCCAGGGGTTCATGCCATCCTGCATTATCGGGTAGCTAACTGGTTGTGGCTGAAAGGCCTTAAATGGTTGGCGCGCTTACTGTCGACTTTCAGCCGCTGGCTGACCGGTATTGAGATTCACCCCGGTGCGACCATTGGTCGTCGTTTCTTTATCGATCACGGCATGGGTGTGGTGATTGGTGAAACCGCAGAGATCGGGGATGACTGTACGCTGTATCACAGCGTGACCCTGGGCGGCACCAGCTGGAAAAAAGGCAAGCGTCACCCGACCCTTGGTGACGGCGTCGTTGTCGGTGCTGGTGCCAAAGTACTGGGTCCGATCACCATAGGTGCAGGTGCCCGCGTGGGCTCGAATGCGGTGGTAACTAAGGATGTGCCGGAAGGGGTGACCGTGGTCGGCATTCCGGGGCGTATTATCCGTAAGCCAACCACGCAGGAAGAAAGCGAGCGACGCGAAATGGCGGCGAAAATAGGTTTCGATGCCTACGGTCTTGCCGATGAAATGCCAGACCCGATTGCCC
>JBPEXS010000240.1:0-1161 GCA_052031325.1 Thalassolituus sp.
AGCTGGGCGAGCGGATCACGCTGACCCGCCCGGACTGACTCAGTCCACCTGAGTGACAGGAATCAGGTTGGCGTCACGGCGCTGGCTGTACAGACGCATGGTGGTGAGGCAGGCAGCAATAAAGGCAAAACAACCGGCAATCCAGCCCAGGGCTGATGCAGGTTGATTGCCAATCTGGCCGATTTGATAGACCACGACGGCGGTTGTCCAGGCCAGTCCGGTACTCCAGCCGGTGACAAACAGCATCCAGCGGATGCCTGACTCGCGCACCATGGCACCAAGAGTGGCCACACAGGGCGTGTAGAGCAGAACAAAGACAAGGTACGAAAACGCTGCCCACTGACTGACAAACAGAGCTTCCATGCGGTCGAATGTACTGTTATGGACGCCCTGTTCTTCACCCTGGTCGGCACTGATCAGAGACAGTCCCAGTGGATCAAGCAGGCTGTCAGCAAGGCCTGACAGGTTGTCGGGAACCGTCATTACGGCTTCAGTCAGCCCGCCCAGCAGGTCGTACTCACTGTCTTCACCTTCTTCAGGTGAGTACAGCGCATCCAGCGTACCCACAACCGCTTCTTTGGCGAAAATACCGGTAATGATACCAACGGTGGCAGGCCAGTTGTCTTCCTGCACGCCCAGCGGGCTGAACACCGGCGTAATGACCCGG
Source organism: Thalassolituus sp. (assembly GCA_052031325.1). Lineage (GTDB taxonomy): Bacteria > Pseudomonadota > Gammaproteobacteria > Pseudomonadales > Oceanobacteraceae > Thalassolituus. Next base: position 668 of record JBPEXS010000240.1, read on the forward strand.
GCAATTCCGGAGAGTACGGATTTTTCATTATCTTCATTACCAAAACTGCCATCCGAACCAAAAGAGTTCAGGAAGCTGAGGATAATCACCACGGTGACAATGGTTTTACCGGCACGCAGGATAAAGGAGCGCAGACGTTCGTAGGTTTTGATGAACACGCCTTTGGCGGTGGGCATATGGTAGGCGGGCAGTTCCATCACAAACGGCGTCAGTTCGGGCGTGAACAGGGTGTTTTTCAGCGCCAGACCGGTGAGGATCGCCATAGCGATACCCAGCAGGTAGAGGGCGAATACCATAAGGGCACCACCATCGGTGAAGAAGGCCGCAGCGAACAGGGCATATACGCTCAGGCGTGCCCCACAGGACATAAACGGTGCCATAGCGATGGTCAGCAGGCGGTCCTTCTGGGTGTCCATCGTCCGGGCTGCCATCACCGCAGGTACATTACAGCCAAAGCCGACGATAAGCGGCACAAAGGATTTACCCGGCAGTCC
>JBPEXS010000241.1:0-3598 GCA_052031325.1 Thalassolituus sp.
CTTACGGGCAATTTTAGAATCATCCACAATAAGCACTCGCCGGCTGGCAGCTTTCTGCTTAACGTCGTCGTTGATGACACCCTCGCTGATTTCTTCATTCACCGGGGCGACTTCTGCGAGAATTTTTTCAACATCAATGATCTCAACCAGTTTACTGTCGACTTCGGTCACCGCCGTCAGATAATGATCCCGACCGGTGCCTTTGGGTGCAGAGTGAATGTCTTTCCAGTTCATGTTGACGATTTTCTCAACACCGGATACCAGAAAGCCCTGGGTCTTGCCGCTGTATTCGGTGATGATGACAAACGCACCATCGATATTGCCGAGCGGTGGATTACCCGTCGCCAGACTGATATCCATAATCGGAATCGTGCCTGAGCGGATGTGAGCGACACCGCGGACAACAGGATGACTGCCCGGCAGGTGCGTCAACGTAGGACACTGCAGAATTTCGCGCACCTTGAACACATTGATCCCGTAGAGCTGATTACCGTGAACACGGAACAGCAGTAACTCCAGACGGTTATCTCCGACCAGGGTTGTGCGCTGGTTTACTGAGTCAAGAACATTCTGCATGACTTCCTCTCTGGTTGTTTCACCCGACCTCCGCGGTCAGGCGCGAAAAGGCCAGTATCTCTGTTGTTAGCCCGAGCCTATGTGTCTTAACCTGCTCTGGCGTATCCGGCACGGTGCTTGCTGCCACTCACGTAACGCTGAAAATCTGCCGGAATCATGACGTTTTCATACTTACATACCATCAGCATAGCCCAGAACCTGAGCTGCGCCCGGAGACACAAGGTATATTTCCTGACACTCCTGCTGTGCGCCGTGATTCTCGCAACGGCACTGCCGGTGATGGCTGAAACCCACGAAAATCTGACGGCAGATGCTGTGACGCACCACATTCTTAATGAGTGGAAAAAACGTGGTGGCAGTGAAGACGATAACGTCAGCTTTCCGGCTCTGGGGAACGGACTGTCACTGCCCGACTGTCAGTCTGAGCCAGACGTCAGTTTTGTCCGTCACCTGCAACCGGGACGCAATGGTGCCGAAGTCAGATGCAGCAACCCGTTCTGGCAACAGTTCATCGCTTTCGAATTGCATGTCTACGGGCAGGTTATGGTGTTGAGTGAGGCCCTGCCGGCCGATACCGAACTGACACCCGGCTATTTAAAAGCTGTCATTCTCGACACCTCCGGACTGACTCAGGGGTATTTCACAAGCGCTGAGCAGCTGATTGGAATGCAATCGAGAAGACCCTTACGTGCAGGTACACCCCTGACCCCGGATATGCTGCGACCGGTCAATCTGATTGAGCGGGGCCAGGCGGTTAAAGTCAGGCTGAATAAGCCCGGGATCCGCATTGTACTGGAGGGAACGGCACTCTCTGACGGCCATGCCGGGGAGCGTATCCGTGTCAGAAATCTGAGTTCAGGCAAGATGCTCTACGCCGAAGTCATCAACAGCTCGGTAGTCGAAATCCGCTGAAAGTGAACTCAAAACGTGAAAAAAATATTCAAGTCATGAAACGAACGGCCGATAACAACTATGCAGGAGTGTATATACTGATATGAAGCTCGGAGATCTGATGATGAACATCAACAAATTCACGAATGGGCTCGACGCCAACAGTCGGGGCCGGAATGAGGCGGTAAAACCGGCTCAGGATGGCAAAACCCAGGATGTTAAAGCCCGCGAATCCGCGACCTTCGCCGACCAGGTGAAACTGAGTGCCAGCAGCAAGAGCATTCAGCAGATTGAAGCGGAAGTAAAAGAGATGCCCGACATCGACGATGCAACCGTCGAACGCATCCGCTCATCCATCGAAAAAGGTGAGTACAAAATCGACTATCAGAAGCTGGCAGGGAAAATGCTAGATTTCGAGGAGAACCTGAACTTCTGATCGCGGGGCCGCTATGACACAGGATACACACAGTTTTGCACGGTTACTGTCTTCCGAGCTGGATATTAACCAACAACTCTGCCACGTCCTCGAGCAGGAGCTGGACTGCATCCGCCAGCAGGACATCCACGAATTCGAGACACTCACTCCTATCCGCCAGAACCTTCTGTCAGAACTCCAGTCAGCCGCCAGTAACCGCCTGGAGTGGATGCAGGCTGCTGGCCTGATTCCCGGTGAAAAAAGCACGCGGTGGCAACTTGTTACCGCTGATGAGGAAATTGCTGACCTCTGGAACGCACTGCAGCGACAGTATCTGAAAAACCAGGGGCTTACTGCCCGTCTCAGTGAACTGGTGCTGGCACTGGGGCACCGTACCCGACACAAACTCAATATTCTTCTGGGTCGTCAGCAGAAACCTGGCCTGTATGATCAACAGGGACAGGCTCAGGCAGTGAACACCCGCATGCGGGGTGTACGTGCGTGAGTGATCTTCCTGAAGGCACGGTCCGCGAAGACCACCTGCTGACCACCCCCGAGGACGTCTACGGCGCGATCCGTAAGATCGTGCTGATGGAAAGCCCAGTCAGAGTCGCCATAGATGGCAGCGAAGAAGAATTCCTTTCCGCCATCACTCAGACCAACCTGAAGAGCAACAGCTTCTTCATGGATAAAGTCATACCTGAATTCGGTAATGATCTTATACGTAGCGGGAAACGTTTTACCGTGGAGTGCAAAAGCCAGGGGGCACACATTAATTTCCGCCTCGATGGGCGTCTGCGTTACCAACCGGATAACCAACAGTACCGCGCTGAATTACCCAGCGAAGTTTTTTATCTGCAGCGACGCACAGCCTACCGGGTGCAGATTCCACCAGCGCATGAAATCATCGTCATTCTGAGAATGTCAGACACTCGGGAAGACATTACCGGGCACCTGCACGACATTTCCTGCTATGGTTTTAAAGCGGAATTTGATCAGAACATCAAAAAACGCCTGGAAGATCAGCACACGTTTCCAGCGGCCCAACTGCGCTTCACCCGCGAGAACACGATTGACACCACCCTGGAAGCCCGTCATGTACTGCTGACCAAAGAAGGCCACACCACCTGCGGGTTCTCGATACTCAGTACCTCACCTGCCGCCCAGCGGTTTATAGACCGTCTGATCACAGAATTTCAGTGGGAAGAAAGACGTCTTCAGGAAATGCAGAAAAACGATCTCTCACTCTGATCTCTCTCTATTCTCTAAGGCCAAGGCTGACAGGTAAGTCACAGGCCGTTAGAATGCGCCCCAGTCTCCCTATAGCTCAACAGGATAGAGCAGTCGCCTCCTAAGCGTCAGATCGGGGTTCGAGTCCCTGTGGGGAGGCCACTGCTTTTTTCAGCACCTTCCAAAGACATCACAAATCCCACTGAAAACCCCATTAATACTGGGCAAAATGTTCAGTAGCATCCAGATTCATCCGTTTACATCCTAATACCATCCGGGGTAACTTACGGGGTACTTGAGTTCGACCATCAAAAGTTACCCCAAGGACAGGCCATGCCCCTTACCAACGTTACGGTCAAGAATGCCCAGCCAAAGGACAAGGACTACAAGCTCTTCGACGAAAAGGGCCTGTTCCTGCTGGTCAGAAAGAATGGTGCGAAATACTGGCGGCAGAAGTACCTGCTCGACGGCAAAGAGAAGCAGCTG
>JBPEXS010000242.1:0-5203 GCA_052031325.1 Thalassolituus sp.
ATCGTCATTACCCGGCTTGACCGGGTAATCCATACGATTTGAACAGAATTCAGGTAAACGAACATGACCCGTATCAGTCAGACATTTGCCGCCCTGAAAGAGCAGGGCAAACAGGCGCTGATTCCTTACATCACCGCCGGTGATCCAACCAAAGAAGCCACTGTGCCTATGATGCATGCGCTGGTAGAAGCCGGTGCCGATATCATCGAACTCGGTGTGCCGTTCTCAGACCCTATGGCCGACGGCCCGACCATTCAGCTGGCGTGTGAGCGTGCTCTGGAGCACAACACGTCGCTGCGTGACGTACTTGCTATGGTGGCGGAGTTCCGTAAGAAAGACAGCGAAACGGCCATCGTGCTGATGGGCTACCTCAACCCGGTAGAAGCCATGGGCTACCAGCAGTTTGTCGATGCCGCTGTGACCGCCGGTGTCGATGGTGTGCTGATGGTGGATCTGCCACCGGAAGAAGCCCACGACGTCGACAGCGTGTTTAAAGACGCCGGTCTGGATGTGGTCTATCTGATTGCGCCGACCACCACCGACAAGCGCATCGAAAGCATCGGTAAAGCCGGCAGTGGTTACGTGTATTACGTGTCTCTTAAAGGCGTGACTGGCTCGAAAGCGCTGGACGTCGACAACGTCGCTCAGAACCTCGACCGCATCCGCGCTCACGTGTCTATTCCAGTGGGTGTGGGCTTTGGTATCGCTGATGCGGAAACGGCAGCGAAAGTGGCGTCGGTGTCTGACGGTGTCATCGTCGGCAGTGCGATCGTCAATCGCATCGCGAATAATGCCGATAACCCGGCCCAGGCGATTGCTGAGGTGTCGGAACTGGTCAGCGGTATGCGTACCGCCATGGACGCCTGAGGCGAGCTGCGGATTCCACTTTGACTACAACCGCCAACTGGACTGTGGATGAATGGCTCAGCCATCTTGAGTCGATTCATCCGTCGGAAATCGAGCTGGGCCTGACCCGCATCCGTGCGGTAGGGGAGCAGCTCGGCTGCCTGAAACCGGCACCGCTGGTGATTCTTGTTGGCGGTACCAATGGCAAAGGCACAACCACGTCTTTGCTCACCAATCTGCTGATGGCTCAGGGTCTGAAGGTCGGGCGTTACAACTCGCCACACATCCTGCGTTATAACGAGCGGGTGTCGGTGAACAACATCGATATTTCCGATGAAGACCTGCTGCGCTCGTTTGCCGCGGTCGAAGCCGGACGGGGTGAGACGTCGCTGACTTATTTTGAGTTCGGTACGCTGTCGGCGCTCTGGCATTTCGCCAACAGTGATCTGGATGCCGTGGTGCTGGAAATCGGCCTCGGCGGTCGTCTGGATGCGGTCAATATCGCCGATGCCGACATCTCTGTCGTGACCAGTATTGGTCTGGATCATATGAGCTGGCTGGGCGATACCGTCGGGCAGATCGCTTATGAGAAGTGCTCCATTGCCCGTCCGGACCGCTGGCTGGTGTGTGGTCAGGCAGATGCACCGGCTACTGCTGCTGAAACCGTTTCAGCCATTGGCGGGCGCTTCTGTGTTGCGGGCGAAACGTTCGGTGCAGTTAAGCATGGCAATGCACTTAATGTTCACTACCTGACGCCGACTGGCACTCAATCTGAACTCAGCTTCAGTGAGTGGCATATCCCGTATCCGAATATCGCCACGGCCATTCAGACGCTGGCTCTGGTGGATCGCCTGCCTTCAGAGCAAACCCTTGTCCATGAGGTGGCTTCCCTGAGAGTGCCGGGCCGTATGCAGCGCTGGCAACGTGGTGATCTGACTCTTATTCTTGATGTTGCTCACAACCCTCAGGCGGCGGCCTGGCTGGCTTCACAACAACCCGCCGTGGATGTGATGATCCTCGGTATGCTGGGTGATAAAGACATTCCGGGAGTCATTGCGGCTTTGCCGCAGTCACGGGCTCTCTGGCTGAGCGGCCTTGACTGCTATCGCGGACTTGCCGTCGACGAACTGGCCCAACGGGCAGAGGCTGCGGGATATCCTGCCCAGCGATTATTCCCGGCGGTGGCAGATGCCTTGCAGGCGTTACCACCTGAAGGTGTCTGTCTGGTCGCTGGCTCTTTCCACACGGTAGAGGCGGCGACGCTCTGGTTAAATTCCCGGGAGGATGAATGGACCTGCATCTGAAAAAACGCATCGTCGGTGCCTTCTTTACCGTACTGGTACTGGCGGTATTACTGCCGCTGATTCTCGACGGTACCCGTACTTATGAGGTGCTGGATACCATGGCACCTCCGAAACCAGCGACCCCAAAGTGGTCGACACCGGCCTACGAACAGCAGGTTCGTGAAGAAATTGAAGAGTTGGAAAGCGGCATAGCGGCCGCTGATATCCGTATTCCCGATACTGAGCTGGTGCGTGAAGACACACCGGCGCCAGAGCAGCAGGCATCCCAGTTAGATGATGCTGGCATGCCATACGCGTGGACTCTGCAGCTTGGCGCGTTTGACCAACGCAGTAACGCTCACCGCCTGCGCGATGATCTCAGGGCCAAAGGCTACAAAGCCTACGTACTCGAAGGCGAGAAGGTGACCCGTGTGTATGTCGGCCCGGAGCTTAATCGTGAAGCCGCTGAAAAGCTCAAGCTGAAACTCATGAGCCAGCTTGGCTACAGCGAGATTTTCATCCGCCGCTATCAGGCTGAGTCCTGATTGCTGAACAGAGTGTGATCCGGCTCTGCCATCGGGCCGTCGCTCTGGTATACTGCGCCGCTTCTGATAACGGCTGTGAGTGGCATGGCGATTATTGATTTGGTACTGCTGGGTATTGTCGTGATATCCGGACTGATCAGCCTGATGCGGGGTTTCATCAAAGAAGCGCTGTCTCTGGCTTCATGGGTATCGGCTTTTATCGTCGCGCGTTATTTCAGCGGTCACCTGGCTCCGCTCCTGGAGGGCCAGATCGAGACCCACAGCTTCCGCTGGGCCATCGCCTTTGTTGCCTTGTTTGTCGCAACTCTGGTGGTACTGTCTATGCTGAATCACCTGTTATCGTATATTGTGCGAGCCACTGGCCTGACCGGTACTGACCGGGCTCTGGGCATGGTATTCGGTGCCGTACGTGGGTTGGTCATCATCGTTGCGCTGGTCTTTATGGCGCAGTTTACCCCGGTTACTGGCGACGTCTGGTGGCAGGAGTCTGTGCTGATCCCCCATCTGGAAACCATTGCCGACTGGGCGCGCAAAGCGTTGCCTGAGGCGGCGTCTGAAGTAGCCGGAGCCTGATCCGGGTTCTCAATAGTCAGCTTGTTTGAGGAAATACGCGAATGTGCGGAATAGTGGGCATTGTTGGTAAATCCCATGTTAACCAGTCGATCTATGATGCCCTGACGGTGCTGCAGCACCGCGGTCAGGATGCGGCCGGTATTGTCACCAGTCATGGCAATAAACTCTTTCTTCGCAAGGACAATGGTCTGGTACGTGATGTGTTCCGTACCCGTCATATGAAGCGACTTTTTGGCCATATGGGTATTGGCCACGTACGTTACCCGACCGCGGGTAGCTCCAGCTCGGCCGAAGCTCAGCCGTTCTATGTGAACTCGCCTTACGGTATTACCCTGGCTCACAACGGCAACCTGACCAATGCCGAGCAGTTGGCAGAAGACATCTACCGTGAAGATCTGCGCCATATCAACACCACCTCGGATTCTGAGGTGCTGCTGAACATTTTTGCGCACGAGCTGCAGGAGCAGCGTCAGCTGACGCCATCTCCGGAAATGATTTTCCGCGCGGTAGAAGAAGTTCATAAACGCGCCCGTGGCGGCTACGCTGTGGTTGCCATGATCAGCGGTTATGGCATCGTTGCCTTCCGTGATCCTAATGGTATCCGTCCGGCGGTATTCGGTTACCGCGATACCATTGCTGGCCGTGAATACATGGTGGCCTCTGAATCTGTGGCGCTGGATGCACTGGGCTTTACTCTTGAGCGTGATATCGCACCGGGTGAAGCAGTCGTGATTACCGAAGGTGGCAAGCTGTACACTCAGCAGTGCGCTGAGAACACCGAACTCAACCCGTGTATTTTTGAGCACGTGTATTTTGCCCGCCCGGACTCCATCATTGATGGTATTGCCGTTTACAAAGCCCGTCTGCGTATGGGCGAGAAGCTGGCGGATAAGATTCTTAAAGAACACCCGGATCACGACATCGACGTGGTGATTCCGATTCCGGACACCAGCCGTTCCTCGGCGCTGGAACTGGCCAATCACCTGGGGGTGAAGTATCGCGAAGGCTTTATGAAGAACCGCTATATCGGTCGTACCTTCATTATGCCGGGTCAGCAGCTGCGTAAGAAATCGGTGAAGCAGAAGCTGAACGCGCTGGACCTCGAATTCCGCGGTAAAAACGTCCTGCTGGTTGACGACTCGATCGTGCGCGGCACCACCTGCGAACAGATCATTGAAATGGCTCGTGAAGCCGGAGCCAATAAGGTGTACTTCGCCTCTGCGGCACCCGCTGTGCGTTATCCGAACGTTTACGGCATTGATATGCCCGCCAAAGAAGAGTTCATCGCGCACAACCGCAGCACAGAAGAAATCGCCGAGGCCATTGGTGCTGACTGGCTGATTTATCAGGATATTGAAGATCTGCGTGAAGCCTGTCTGGAAGGGGCGAACACCGACGTGCGTAACTTTGACTGTTCCGTTTTCAATGGTGAATACATCACGGGTGATGTCGATGATGACTATTTCAACAGACTCTATCAGCTGCGCAGCGATGCCTCGAAAAGCATGCTGAGTCTGGTGGATAATGAAGTGATTGATCTGCACAACGATTCAGAGGCAGGTGCTGAATGAGTGATAAGCCAGAATGGTATCAACAGGGAACTCCTGAGCGTTATCAGTCTGATCTGACCGATGCCGCGTTTGATACGCTGGCCGTTCGGGCAGGGCAACTACGCTCTCCGGAAGGTGAACACGGCGAGGCCATTTTCCCGACCAGCAGCTATGTGTTTGCTTCGGCGGCGGAAGCGGCTGCTACCTTTGCCGGTGAACGTGAAGGCAATGTCTATTCGCGTTACACCAACCCGACGGTGCGCGCCTTCGAACAGCGTCTGGCGGCGCTGGAAGGCGCAGAGCAGTGTGCTGCAACCGCTTCAGGCATGGCAGCGATATATTCTGTCTGTATTGCGCACCTGCAGGCAGGGGATCATATGATCTGCTCGCGCGCGGTATTCGGCTC
>JBPEXS010000243.1:0-1163 GCA_052031325.1 Thalassolituus sp.
TCAAAACAGCCAAATGCTTGCTGTAACTCACCCAGCACACCAACCAGAACGTTAGGGGCACGCAGGTCCTGCTCAAGCGCTACCGACTGGTGCGAGAAAATAAGGCCAGCACCCAGTGAGAGCTGATCATTCACTTTATAGCCGAAAGAAGGCGTGAAATAGTTAACACGCTGCAACGCCAGTTCACGAGCCTGGTAACGACCAGGGTCATCTTCTTCCTTAGAAAAGCCGGCAAACATAGTGGCGTAAGCGGCGTTCGCAAAAGTGAATTTTGAGCCTGGTGGTTTCACCGAGATACCTGCCGATGGCAGTGCGATAATCGGCAGAGGAATACCCGTCAGGCCAAACCCAGGCACATAGATGGCCGCATCAGAATAGCTGGTACCTTCATCAAGAATCGGATCTTCGGCGATGTTCAGCAGGTCAGACTGATTCTCATCGTAATCGGATGGTAATGAGAATTTCGCGCGTGAGCGGAATAAAACGCCCGTCAGCTGGACCTGGTACTGACGACCGTCCAGCTTGGTAAGACCCGCGGGATTAAAATGAATGTCCATAATACCTGTTGGATCAGCGGTCACGGCATTACCCAGCGACATCGCCTTATTATCAATCAACAGGTTCTGTAACAATTCAGCCCTTGCCAGCCCCGGAAGCAAAAGCAGTAAAAACAGGAGTTTCTGCATTGTTGTCATCCGCCATAACCTTGTAATTATTATCGTTAATTCAGTCATGACTTATCAGCTACCCTGAGAGCTGTTACGACCCTCAATATTGATCGGCAGCGAAATACCCAGAATGATATCTGGCGAAAGTTCAGTCATACCAAAGCCAACGTTGATGTTGGTAATGGTTTTCGGTGAAACACGCAGACCCAGAGCGAAGTTCATAATGCCACTCATCTGCGACCCAGTAGATGTCGTATTCTCTTCCCCCGAAATCGAATTCAGAAGAACAAAATCCGATTTAAAGCTATATGAGCCCTGGAAAGACGCACTCAGCGAAACGTCATAGGAGAGTGAATACGCGAACCCCATGGAGAATGAAGCAGATGGGCCACTACGAACTTCCGTCAGAATATTACCGCCGCCCTTATTCTGATTAAGACCAGTCACAGGAAAACCGTAACCCGCCGAGAAAGAACCAAATACAACCACAGGGTC
>JBPEXS010000244.1:0-7462 GCA_052031325.1 Thalassolituus sp.
ATGGCGTATTTCTGGGCGAAGATGGCCGATGCTGCGCATACGAGCATCAAAAAAGGCGAGAACGTGGACTTCTGCAAAGCCAAAATCCAGACCGCTGAGTTCTATTACGACCGTATGCTGCCACGGACCCGCGGTCACGCCAGTATGATGATGAAAGACCCTGAAACTCTGATGCAGATGGATGAAGAGCACTTCTCCTTCCTCTGATTCAGCTGCTCAATAAAAAGGCCGCTCAATGAGCGGCCTTTCTGTTTTTTATGGAAGCGCAGGTCTGATCAGTAGCTCAGAGCAGCGGCAACCGCAGCTTCGGCATCCACAATACCGGTACCACAGCCAGAGCAGCTGGCAGGGAAGGCTCGTGAAGTAGACTGCAGAATGCTCAACACATCAGCCGGAGACAGGGAAGGGTTAACGGATTTCATCAGCGCAATCACACCGGCTACTGTTGGCGTCGCCATCGAAGTACCTGAGTAGTAAGCATAAGCCGGGCCTGTGCTGGTCTTACGACCGGCATCAATGGTGCTCAGGATGCTGCTGCCCGGAGCGGCGATTTCAACGACGTTGCCGTAGTTAGAGTAGCTGGCCTTGCCTCCGGTCTCATCGACAGAAGCGACGGTGATGATGTTGTTACAGCTGGCCGGGGTGTAGTTACCCGCATCAGCATTCGAGTTACCGGCAGCCACCACGACCACAGAACCTGCGGCAACGGCATCATCAATGGCATCCTGGATATAGCTGTCGCACGAACCCGAGCCGCCCAGCGACAGGTTGATCACGTCGGCAGGGTAAGGGTTAGAAGGGGTACCACTGACACTCAGGCCCGCAGCCCAACGTACGCCATCGGCAATATCAGACAGCGAACCGCCGCATTTACCCAGTACGCGCACAGGTACGAATTCACCGTCAAAGGCGATACCTGTGATACCGGTGCCGTTGTCGCCATCACCTGTGGCAGTACCGGCCACGTGAGAGCCGTGCCAGCTGGAGCTGAAGCTACCACAACGTGGGTAGTAATCACCCACATCGGTGGCGTTGCTGTCGCGGCCATTACCATCACCGGCGTAGCGGCTGTTGCTGATCATGTCATAACCGGGCAGACGGTTATCGTCCAGGTCAGGATGATCGACATAGCCGGTATCCAGCACCGCCACCACAGCGCCAGCACCGAAGGTGTAATCCAGAGCACCCCATAGGTTAATACCGGCCGGCTCTGAGCTGTCGTCCATCAGGGAATACTGATTACCGATATAAGGATCATTCGGGATGTACTGAGTGGTTACCCAACGGTCTGGCTCAACGGCTTTAATAAAGCCAGATGATTTCAGTGCATCAATAGCCACATCCAGGCCGCGGTCAGGGAGATTGACCACAAAGCGGCGCTCATCCGTCATCTGGCGGATGATGTTCATGGCAGGTACTGCCTTGAGCATTTTGGCGGGGTTGTCGGACATAACCTCATTGGTGGTGATCACGTACTGCGCTGCGTGAGACATACCGGCAACGCAAGCCAGAGCTGCACCTGCAGCCAGCTTAATACCTGCTTTCATGAATGTATCCTTAGAAATGGAATAAGAGTAGGAACCCCGACCTGGGATTCTGATTTTCATAGTAATAGCTTCTGATTCTATGACAATCAGGAATAAGCAGGATTGACGATTTTGTTCACTCAGAGGCCTCTGCTGAGTGAGGGTTTTTCAATTCGTCACATCAGGACATTGTGATCTGGTGCAGCAATGAATATGGCCTGAGGATGCAATGAACAGGAACCAACAAAAAAGCCGCTCAATGAGCGGCTTTGTCGGCAGTCTGACCCGGGATCAGAACGCCAGAGCAGCCTCAACGGCGGCTTCGGCATCTACGATACCAGCACCACAACCAGAGCAGCTGGCCGGGAACGGGCTGGCCGTTGATTGCAGAATGCTCAGTACATCAGCTGGCGTCAGAGACGGGTTAGCGGCTTTCATCAGAGCAACCACACCCGCTACGGTAGGCGTCGCCATGGACGTACCTGAGTAGTAGGCATAAGCAGGACCCGTGCTGGTTCTGCGGCCGCTGTCGATGGTGCTGAGGATGCTGCTGCCCGGTGCAGCGATTTCAACCACATTGCCATAGTTCGAATAGCTGGCCTTGCCACCGGTCTGGTCGACCGCTGCCACTGTGATGATGTTGTTACAGCTGGCTGGGGTGTAGTTGGCGGCGTTGGCGTTGGAGTTACCCGCTGCGACAACAACGACGGAGCCTGCTGCAACGGCATCGTTGATGGCATCCTGCATATAGCTGTCACAGGAGCCGGAGCCACCCAGAGACAGGTTGATAACATCGGCAGGGTATGGGTTAGACGAAGTGCCGCTGAGGTTCAGGCCTGCTGCCCAGCGTACGCCGTCTGCGATGTCAGACAGGGTGCCGCCACATTTGCCCAGTACCCGCACAGGCACAAATTCACCTTCATAGGCGATGCCGGTGATACCGGTGCCATTATCGCCAACCCCGGTTGCAGTACCGGCAACATGGGAGCCGTGCAAGCTGGAACTGAAGCTGAAGCAGTACCAGGCGTAGTCGCCCACGTCAGTTGCGTCGCTGTCGCGGCCATTACCATCACCGGCGGTGCTGGAGCTGGAAATCATGTCGTAACCTGGCAGGCGGTTGGCATCCAGATCCGGATGATCCACGTAGCCGGTATCCAGTACGGCAACAATGGAACCTGCACCCGTGGTGTAGTCCAGCGCATCCCACAGGTTGATACCGGCAGGTTCATCGTTCTCATCCATCAGAGAATACTGGTCGCTGATGTAAGGGTCGTTCGGTACATACTGGGTAGTCACCCAGCGGTCTGGCTCAACGGCTTTGATAAAGTCGCTGGCGCGCAGTTTATCCAGCATCACGTCCAGGCCACGGTCTGGAAGGTCAACAACCCAGCGGCGCTGGTCGGTCATCTGACGGATGATGGTCATAGAAGGGGCTGCCTTCAGCAGTTTCACCTTGCTGTCGGCCATAACATCGTTCGTTGTAATCACATATTGCGCAGCGTGGGATACACCCGCAACGCAGGTCATGGCGGCAATGGCAGCCAGCTTGATACCTGTTTTCGTGTCGGATCCTTAACGTAGAAGGTTTGAAATGGAGTAGCTCCGTTTCGGAGCAGCGCGAACATACTAGACAGCTGCAACTGGCAGGGGTAGGTCAAAACAGGCGCTTTGGCGGCATTGTAGATTTTTTGGCTCAGGAAGGAATCAGGCCCGTGGAATACGGGCCTGAGGTTAGGGCTTTTACCAGATTTTGATGCGTTTTTCTGGCTCGGTGTACATGCCATCTTCCGGCTCCACATCGTAGGCGCTGTAGAATTCCGGAATGTTAGTAACCACACCGTTTGCCCGGTATTCGCTGGGCGAATGCGGGTCGGTTTTCAGGCGGTTCAGCAGGTTTTCTTCGCGGTATTTACGACGCCATATCTGACCCCAGCCAGCAAACAGTCGCTGATCACCGGTCATGCCTTCAATCACCGGGGCTTCTTTGCCATCCAGTGACAGCAGGTAGGCCTGATGCGCGATGGTCAGACCGCCAAGGTCGGCGATGTTTTCACCCAGGGTGAATTTGCCGTTCACAAAATAGCCCGGTACTGGCTCGTACTTGTCGTACTGAGCAGCAAGCTGGCTGGCCAGTGCTTCAAATTTGGCGCGGTCTTCTTCGGTCCACCACATCTCAAGATTGCCATCACCGTCGTACTGACTGCCCTGATCATCAAAGCCGTGTGAAATTTCATGGCCGATGACAGCGCCGATACCGCCGTAGTTAACGGCATCTTCGGCTTCAACGTTAAAGAACGGCGGCTGCAGAATGGCGGCGGGGAAGACAATCTCGTTTTTCTGAGGGTTGTAGTAGGCGTTGACAGTCTGCGGCGTCATGCCCCATTCGTTACGGTCAACCGGTCCCCCGAGCTTATTGATTTCGCGGTCATAGGCAAAGGCTGCGGAACGCATGGAGTTACCGACCAGATCACCCTTGATAACTTTCAGAGCGGTGTAGTCGCGCCATTCATCCGGGTAACCGATTTTGTAGGTGAACTTGTTCAGCTTGGTCAGCGCAGCCTGTTTGGTTTCATCACTCATCCAGCTCAGGTTGCGGATGGCAATGTCATACGCAGCAATCAGGTTTTTAACCATCTGCTCCATGCGGGCTTTGTTTTCCGGTGGGAAATACAGCTCCACATAACGTTTACCAATGGCTTCACCGAGTGCACTTTCGGTGGCGCCAACGGCACGCTTCCAGCGTGGACGGTTTTCTTCAATACCATTAAGCGTGCCACTGAAAAAAGCGAAATTCTCAGCAACAAACTCTTCACTCAGCAGACCGGCATACGACGTCAGTACCTGCCATTTCATGTAGGTCTTCCAGTCGTCGAGTGATACCTCTTTCAGCAGAGTACCCAGGCCAGTGACATAACTTGGCTGGCTGAGCAGGATTTCTTCCAGGTCGCCGTAGCCGACTTCATTGAGGTAGGCCGTCCAGTCGATGGCCGGGCTGACTGAAGAGAGTTCAGCTGCCGGGTACGGGTTATAGCGCTTCTGCGGGTTACGGTTGTCGACTTTATCCCACTGGTATTCCGCCATGCTGGTTTCCAGAGCCAGAACCGCTTTGGCTTTCTGACCTGCCTCCGGCATGCCAGCCATAGCCATCATGGTTTCGAGATGAGTCAGATAGGCCTCGCGGATGGCAGAGAATTTTTCATCTTCAATCAGGTAGTAATCCCGGTTTGGCAGGGACAGGCCGGTCTGCCAGAAATCACCGGAATATTCGTTGGAATTTTTCGGGTTCTGATGAACGTATGGGTACAGGGGCATGTTCACGCCTTCGCGCAGCAACTGAGCCCAGAGGAAAGGTACTTCATCGGTCGAGCTGACCGCATCAATACGGGCAAACAGAGGTTTCAGAGGTTCAATGCCCAGGGCTTCTGCTTTCTCGGTGTCCATGTAGGTACTGTAATAGGCACCGATCTTCTTCAGATCAGCGTTTTCTGTATCCGTCATGGCCGCAGCTTCTTCCAGAATCTCATGAATCTGTTTTTCTGCATCATCTGCCAGCTTGGTGAAGGAACCGTAATTGGATTTATCCGCCGGAATCTCGGTGGTCTTCAGCCATTCACCATTGATGTGGTGGAAGAAATCGTCCTGCGCAGGGACTGATGCGTCGTAATAACGGGTATCAATGCCAGAGCTGAGTGTTTTTTCGGGGGCGGGAGATTCGCTGGTGGTGCTGGTCTGAGTACAGGCGCTGATGGCAACGGCCAACAGCAGCGGGGTAAACGCGTATTTCTTCATCAGAGGTCCTGTTCGGGTCTGGGGTCATTTCAGGCTTTTGGCCCATGTTAAAAGGGTGTACGCCATCCGGGTAAAGACGGGCGCAATACCGGAATGATGACAGTCATTATGGGAAAAGATCCGGATTTTTGGGCAAGAGGTCTGCCTTTGCTGACAAATCCTTGCGTAATGGCCGTATGAGTCTTGCTGGTTGAGATCAGACAGGGGCCTGGACAGAGGAAGAAAGAGGTCAGATTCAGCCGGGGTGCTGATGCAACAGCATCAGGCAAACAGATTCAGGTACTGGCCGCGTTCCGGGGTGTCCTGGGCCTCGCTGGTTTCCAGGTACATGGCGACCGGACTGTTGGCATCACGCCGGTTACGGCGCTGCTCTGATTCGTCACTCATGCTGGCGTAATCGCCGGAGGCGGGCAGATATTCGCCCTGAGCAACGGTATCCCGCACAAGTGTCTTTTCACGCACAGGCTGACGGGCAGAGGCATCCTGCTCTGACGGTCGGAGTGTGGTGGGCAGGATAACGCCTGACAGCGGGATCTCATTCATGCCCTAACTATAGCCTCAGGCGTTACAGAGGCAAACGCACTTTACCCTTGAGGTAAGAAAAGGTCCGGCCACGGATGAAAACACGGTCGCCTTCGATCTGCAGCTGGACATCGCCGCCGCGGCTGGAGCATTGGCGTGCACGCAGCCGGGTTTTACCGAGCCGCTCTGCCCACATAGGTGCCAGAGAGCAGAAGGATGAACCGGTCACCGGATCTTCCAGCACACCAAAGCTGGGTGCAAAGAAGCGGCTGACAAAATCGAACTCCGGGGTATCTGAAGCGGCCGTGATAATCACGGCAAAGGTATCCAACACGGACAGGGCCGTCATATCTGGCTTGAAGTTGCGTACCTCTTCGGCACTGCCCAGTTCAGCAATGATGTCACGGGACTGGTGCAGGCTGTAGAGAGGCGTACCTAATGCATAGGCGACTTTTGCTGCTTCGCTCATGTCGGTGATCTGACGCGGTGTCCGCAACGGAAAATTCAGCTCATATTCTGGCTGCAGGCCGTCATCGTATACACGCACCGAGAGTGGACCCACGCCACAGTTCAGTGGCAGTTCAGAGCGCTCATCTCCGAGAAACTGATGAATAACATGCGCGGCCGCCAGGGTAGCGTGGCCACAGAGATCCACTTCAGCAGACGGTGTAAACCAGCGGATGTCATAGGTGCCATCTGGCTGTTTCACAAAAAACGCAGTTTCAGAGAGGTTATTCTCAGCGGCGACTGCCTGCATGACCCAGTCGTTCAGCCATTCATCAAGGGGTATAACCGCGGCTGGATTGCCGCTGAAGCCTTTTACATCTGTGGTAAAAGCATCAATCTGAAAAAGGTCGAATTCCATTCAGGTATCCACCCGGTAACGGGTATGTGTGGGCTGTTGAATCGGGTTATCCCTTAACACGATCCATGTTCCTGGCCAGAGTTATCAGTCAGGCGGGGTGATAATGATAGCGATTCTGGCGTAATTTGTCAGAGGGCGATTACAGGCAGATGATGTGAGCTTTTTCTCAACACACTCTGTCAGGCTGCCGGTTCAGATACCGAGTACAGATAACGAGCTCATATTGATTATGTGATGGCTCCGGTCAGGGCAATTCAGTACCGGCGGCGTGTTTTTTCAGCCAGCCACGGATGCGTCGGGCGGTGGTTGTGGCATCAGCGCCGGCGTTGTTCTGACGGATCTGCCAGTAACTGTCGTTATGCAGACGCTTCATGGTGCCGCGTCGTGCCTGCAGTTGCCAGTCGGTCATCTGGTTATCCGTGGTAATCAGGTCCAGCACCGGGATGTCCAGTGCTCTGAGTGTGTCTTCCAGCGGCAACTGGGTATACGGGTTTTCCCTGGCATCGACCATGACCAGAGTAATGCCTTTTTCTTCCTGGCGTTCACGTTGCCAGACAGCGACCGCATTGGCTGCGAGCGGGGCACTGTCACCGATGGCGATCATCACCTGATTCAGCTGACCACGGTCTGCCAGATACTGCAGACCGGCCACAATGCGGCCTGTCACCTGCGCATCAAACGCCATAATTTCTGCGTCACCGGCCTCTTCAGGATTATCCTCTGTATTGGGCAAGGGCGGCAGGCCTTCGAGGCGCGGCAG
>JBPEXS010000245.1:0-1099 GCA_052031325.1 Thalassolituus sp.
CATCTTCGCTGGTGGAGCCAAAAATGTTGTCGCGGCTGTTGCTGGTGTCTTTCTGCTGGCCGGTGTAGTCCGGATGGTTCAGGTAGATATCGTTGGCCAGATCGTCGTCAAAGCCAAACTGGGAAATCAGCTCTTCATTGCCGTTCAGCACGATACGGAAATGAATGTGTGTGGTGCGGCCGTTGTACCAACCCGGGAAACAGGCTTTGAAATAGACATTGCCGTCGCTGTCCGTCGTTTTGATGCCTCTGAACCAGCGGGTGGCGAGTGCAGCAGTGTCGTTGCCTGAACAGAACGAGGCGTTGAAGTTGCTGACATTGCCCTCACTGTCCGAGTTGTCTGCTGAGTAAATTCCCTCTGCGTTACACCACCAGACTTCGATGATGGCACCTTCAACAGCATTGCAATTGGCATCCACCAGTTTGAGTGCCAGGGTCATGGGCACACCCAGTTCGCCTTCAGAAATATCATCGCGCTCATCATCGACATCGAAGTAGCAGGGGCCGATGGTGAACTCGTCGGTCAGTGAACACAGGTTGCCCAGCCCACTATCAAAAGGATCACTGGTAGGCGGAAAGTCCGCCTCCATGGCGCTGGTACCGCCACTCAGCCAGTTGGTGTTGTTGGTGCCCGAAGAGGTTTCTGTAGTGGTCGTGGTGGTACCTGAACCACTGCTGCCGCCAGACGAGGTGCCAGTACTGTCACTGCCTGTGTCGCCTCCGCAGGCGGCCAGGCCGAGAAACGGAGTAGCCACCAGTGCCTGTCCGGCATGACGGAGTAAACGACGACGACTGAGTTTAAACGGGAATGGAGTGGGTGAGCTCATGAGTAATCCGCACGGTGAATGAATGTGCAGAGTATGGACCCGGATAGGGTCAGGAACTGTCAGGGCTGAGCAACCCGGACAGTTCTTTGCATTTCCTTATATCTGGTAAGGTTTTTCAGCGGGTGCCATACACCACAATGGTTTTACCGGAAACACTGATCAGATTCTGTTCTTCCAGGCTCTTCAGTACGCGGCCTGCCATTTCACGTGAGCAGCCTACGATGCGGCCGATGTCCTGGCGGGTGATGCGAATCTGCATGCCATCCGGGTGCG
>JBPEXS010000246.1:0-2024 GCA_052031325.1 Thalassolituus sp.
TTCAGCGGCATCAGTAGCAGGATTTCCAGTACCTGAATACCCAGCAGGACAATCAGTGGTGACAGGTCCAGCCCCCCCATATCCGGCATCATGCGGCGTACCGGTGCGGTGACGGGCTCCAGCAGTTGATTGATCAGAATAAGCGCCGGGTTGTACGAGTTCGGCGCCACCCAGGAGGCCACCACCATGATGATCATGCCCCAGAAATAAATGTTCAGGATGAGTTTGAGCAGGCCAATGAACGCCCAGCCGATCATAGGTACAAGGTGAGGCGCAGGGTTATAACCACCGACCAGCAGAATCAGTACGATCAGCAGGTACTGTGCCGCAAACGCCAGTACCAGAGAGGCGACATCCAGTCCGCCGAAGCCGGGAATCACCCGTCGCAGAGGAATCAGCAGCGGGTTGGTGAATTTCACAATCATCTGCGACAGCGGGTTGTAGAAGTCAGCGCGAACCAGTTGCAGCAGAAAGCGCAGAACGATGATCAGCAGTACCAGACTGCCGATGGAGTTAATCAGCAACAGGCCGACTTGTTCCATGGGTGACATGATAATTTCCTAGAAAGATATCCGGTTAACACAGCATAGATGAATCGGGCTCAGGTGGTTAACCCCGGGCCTGACCATCCAACATGAGGGCAACTCAATGGGATTTCTACCCCGGTTCATGATGATTTTGCGGCTTCACTGAGCTCCGCCGCTTTGCTGGCACAGTTTTTCATGGCACTGAGAACCGTGTCACGCAGGCCGGCATTTTCAAACGTGGCGATGGCCTGCTCGGTGGTTCCGCCCGGTGAGGTGACGCGTCGGCGCAATTCAGCCGGGCTGACGTCGGCGGCTTTGGCCATGCGTCCTGCGCCCAGAGCGGTCTGCAGGGTCAGCTGCGTGGCGGTTTCTTCGCTCAGACCGAGGCTTTTACCAGCGTCGATCATGGCTTCCATCATCAGGAAGTAATAGGCCGGGCCACTGCCGGAGACAGCCGTGACGGCATCGATTTCCGCTTCATTCTGTACCCAGACGGTAATTCCGGTGGCCTGCAACAGACGGTCGGCCAGATTCCGCTGCTCCAGGCTGACGTCATTACTTGCGAACAGGCCGGTAGCGCCTTCACCCAGCAGGGCAGGTGTATTCGGCATAGCGCGCACAATGGCTTTACAGCTGCTCCATTCGGCCAGAGATTCCAGGCTGATCCCGGCGGCAATGGAAATCAGCAGCGGTTGCGTGGCTTCCAGTGTGGCTTTCAGGGGGGCGAGTACGTCTTTAAGCACCTGAGGTTTTACCGCCAGAATGACGACATCCGCATCGGCCATGGCGCTCAGATTGTCGGCATGAGTCTGAACTCCAAGGCTTGCCGCCAGTTGCTCACGCTGGGCCGCGCCCGGGTCACTGACGTGAATCAGTGACGGGTCCATACTGCCTTCGTTAATCAGGCCACCAATGATGGCTGTGGCCATATTGCCACCACCAATAAATGCAATTCGTGTCATCAGGATGATTCCTTAGGATAAGTCGTTCTGACATCGCGGGCGCCGAAAATGTCCGTACCAATGCGGACTTCCGTACTGCCGTTAGCCACCGCCAGCTCAAGATCAGCAGACATGCCCATCGACAGGGTATCGATATCAGGGTATTCGGATTGTAGTTGTTGCCAGAGCACCTGCATGTCGCGGAAACGCTGTGCCAGCAGGTCGTTGTCTTCGCTGGCTTCAGGGATGCACATCAGGCCCCGCAGTTTCAGGTGTGGCAGCTCATTGATCAGGGATGCAAGTGCAGCCGCCTCTGAAGGTAACACTCCACTTTTCTGTGTCTCGCCACTGATATTGATCTGAACCAGTACATTCAGCGGCGGCAGTTCCTGCGGGCGTTGGTCATTCAGACGACGTGCAATTTTTTCGCGGTCCAGTGTTTCCAGCCAGTGAAAGTGCTCAGCGACCGGACGGGTTTTATTGGATTGCAGGGGCCCGATAAAGTGCCACTCAATGTCGTTCAGATGCTGCAGGGTGGTGATCTTGTCGAGTGCGT
>JBPEXS010000247.1:0-10366 GCA_052031325.1 Thalassolituus sp.
AAGTGCGAGTACATCCGCGACAAGGTGGGTGAAGAGTACGAAGGTATTATTTCTGCGGTGACCGCGTTCGGTATGTTCGTCGAGTTGAAAGACGTTTACGTCGAAGGCCTGGTGCACGTCAGCACCCTGCAGAACGATTACTACGCCTACGATCAGGTAAAACACCGCTTAGTCGGTGAGCGCACGCGTCGCAGCTTCCGCCTGGGTGATCACATCTGGGTAAAAGTGGTGGGTGTGAACCTCGAAGACCGTAAGGTCGACTTTGAGCTGACCACCGCACCCGGTAATAAAGGCAGCGCTCAGCCAGTGCCTGCCCGTTCACCGCGCCGTCGCAGCAATGACAGCAAGTCAGGCACTACCAAAGAAGAGTTCCTGAAGCCGGGTAAAGGCAAGAAAGCCGACAGTAGAAGTGATGCAGACGGTAAAAAGAAGAAGTCATCTCGTCGTCGTCGCAGCGCCCGCAAGAAATCCACCGGGGCTAAGAAGTAAATGAAGCTCGAAGCCGTTTACGGTATTCACGCCGTGACGACGCTGCTGCAGCGGTCGGCTGATCAGGTCGTCGAAATCTGGGTGCAGAAAGGCCGTCAAGACAATCGTATGCAGCGCCTGCTGGCCATGGCTGAAGAGCAGGGTCTGAGCATCATGGATGTCGATAAAGGCCTGCTGAATCAGAAGGTCGAAGGCAACCATCAGGGCATTGTTGCCTGGCGCAAACCCGCTCAGGGTCGTTCAGAAAAACACCTGCCGGACCTGCTGGATGCCATTGAAGGCGCCCCCTTTATTCTGGTGCTGGATGGCGTGACTGACCCGCACAATTTAGGCGCTTGCCTGCGCACCGCGGATGCGGCGGGAGTGCATCTGGTAATTGCTCCAAAAGACAAATCGGCGCCGCTGAATGCTACTGCCTCGAAGGTGGCTTGCGGAGCAGCCGAGGCGGTACCTTATATTCAGGTGACGAATCTGGCGCGTACGCTGAAAGAACTGCAGGAGCGCGGCATCTGGATTGGCGGCACCGCCGGTGAAGCCACCCAGAGCATTTATCAGCAGAGCCTGACCGGGCCTCTGGCTCTGGTGATGGGGGCTGAGGGCAGCGGCATGCGTCGCCTCACCCGTGAACACTGCGATTTTCTGGTGAACATTCCCATGGCCGGTGAGGTCAGCTCGCTGAATGTGTCCGTTGCGACCGGTGTGTGCCTGTTTGAAGCCGTTCGTCAGCGTGCTGGGGTATGATCACGTCTCCTGATCCGAACGCCTGACCTGAGAACGCAACCATGGATACCCTGAAAGAACTCTTTGCCCAGAACTACGAATGGTTCTGGGATGTCTCCCTGATCATCGGTCTCACTCTGCTGGCCGGGTTTGTCTGGCGGCTGATCCGCAAGCGCATGATCCGATTGGTGGCAACGACCAACAACGACTGGGACGATGTGGTTGTCGGTGCAGTCGCTGTGCCGGTGAACTGGATGATTCTGGTGGTTGGTCTGACCTGGGCAGCGGATGTCACCGCAGGCTACTTCTCACCGGATGAGCTCGCCAGTATTTCCATCATCCGCCAGCTGGCGTTGGTGATTCTGACCGCCTGGGCGCTGTGGCGTCTGATCAACCGGGTGGAGAAAAAGCAGTTGTATGCCGGGGGCTTTGACCCCACCACGGTGCAGCTGGTGGGCAAGCTGGCTAAGCTGGCGGTGAGTATTCTGATGATACTGCCGGTGTTCCAGATGCTGGGTATCTCCATCTCCGGCATTCTGGCGTTTGGTGGCATGGGTGGCCTGATTGTCGGTCTGGCGGCCAAAGACCTGCTGGCTAATTTCTTCGGTTCGCTCATTATCTATCTGGATAAACCCTTCCGCGTCGGTGACTGGATCCGTTCGCCAGACCGCAGTATTGAGGGCACGGTCGAGAGCATTGGCTTCCGCGTGACCCGCATCCGTACCTTCGACAAGCGTCCACTGTATGTGCCGAACTCGGTGTTCACCGGCATCGCTGTAGAGAACCCGTCGCGCATGCTTAACCGTCGGATTTACGAGACCATCGGCGTACGCTATCAGGATGCCCGTATCATGACTGAGCTTATGAACCGGGTGCGCGACATGTTGAAAACACACCCGGAGATTGATCAGGATCAGACCATCATTGTGAATTTCAATGGATTTGGTGCTTCAAGTCTCGACTTCTTTATCTATACCTTTACCCGCACAACGGACTGGGTTCACTATCACGAGGTTAAACAGGACGTCCTGCTGAAGATTATGGACATTATCCATGACTGCGGTGCAGACTGTGCCTTCCCAACGCGAACGCTGCATGTCGACAGTCTGCCGCTGCATTCCGCATTACAGGGGGCAGCATCAGGGGCTTCACAGGGAGAGGTTGCGGCGCAGCCGCAGATGCAAGGAGGCCGGGGCTGACCTGATGCAACCTGTGAGGGCTCTGGTTGTCACACGAACGTCTTCTGCAAATAGTTAAAATCAATCAGTGTCTTTAATAAGATCAATTTTAGTGATGCCTGCAGAGGCATTACTATGGGCACATCCTAAACTCATGAAAGGAGCACGACATGATCAATACTGAAATCAAACCGTTCAAAACCACCGCGTTCAAATCCGGTGAATTCGTTGACGTTTCTGACGCTGACGTAAAAGGCAAATGGGGTATCTTCTTCTTCTACCCAGCCGACTTCACTTTTGTGTGCCCGACTGAGCTGGGTGACCTGGCTGATCACTACGAAGAGCTGCAGAAGCTGGGCGTAGAGGTTTACTCTGTATCGACTGACACTCACTTCGTTCACAAAGCATGGCACGATTCTTCTGAAACCATCGGTAAGATCGATTACTACATGCTGGGCGATGCCAACGGCACCATCACCAACAACTTCGGTGTAATGCGCGAAGGCATGGGTCTGGCTGACCGTGCTACCTTCCTGGTTGACCCAGAAGGCATTATCCAGGTGATGGAAATCACCTGTGAAGGTGTTGGCCGTAACGCTGAAGAACTGATGCGTAAAGTGAAAGCGGCTCAGTACGTCGCTTCTCACCCAGGTGAAGTTTGCCCAGCTAAGTGGAAAGAAGGCGAAAGCACTCTGGCTCCATCTCTGGATCTGGTTGGTAAAATCTGATCTGGCTCTACTCCCTGAGAGTAGAAATACCGCAGTCAGGCCATGTGTCTGACTGGCGGATGAGAAACCGGCCTCTGGCCGGTTTTTTTGTGCCTGGCTTTCAGAGAAAGTAGGCTGCTGCCAGCGTTTTAATCTGCATCGAATGCTCAGCCGCATGGCGGCTCCATACGCCGTTGATCAAAATCAGGTAACTCAATGAGCAAGAAGGCCATGAGTACAGGCTCATTGGGTATTCGAACAATATTTATATTGTAGGACATTCATATTGAACGCTTATATTAATATCGGTCGTATATGTGTCTTAATATGTTTAATTGTTAATAAATATTATTGTCGGACAATAATATTGAAAGGCATTTATACTTATGTAATGCAGGGGCTTTGTCGGAAGAAGACAGGGTTTGATCATGACATAACTGACAAATGAGAGGGTTCTGATAAATGGCATGATTTGTTGCAGGCATGATTTTAAGTTACTGATAAGTAAGGTAAAAATAAAAATTTATTGTTGTCTTGTCTGACAATGTCACAAAAATAAGGGTCGGTTTAAGCCAGTTTTTTAGGGTGTTTCCGATATCGGACGGAATTTATTGGTTTACAGAAAATAACAACTCAAATAATATTTTTAACTCAAGTGACGGCCCGTGCTGCCAGTCACACTCCTGAATTTTTTTAAGACTGACAGCGAACAGCTGACGGAGTTTGCTATGGAAAACCCGCAGAATATCGACGCCATGCTGAAGGAAGATAAGCAGATACAGAAGGAACTGTTGGCCGCCAGTGATAAAGTACGCCAGCGCCACCCGTGGCTGGTGAAACACCAGAATGCCATTGGCATGACCATCATGCTGGTCAGCCTGGCGGGTGTGGCTCTGAATGCCTGGCTCTACATCGCCGACATCATGCCAGCCTGGGCCGTGATCGTTCTGACCATGTTCTGGACCTCGCTGCTGCATGAGCTGGAGCATGATCTGATTCACTCCATGTACTTCCGTAAAAACCGTTTCTGGCTGAATGTCATGATGCTGGGTGTGTACATTGCCCGCCCGATGACCCAGAACCCATGGATCCGTAAGCATCTGCACTTCCGTCATCACAAAATGTCAGGTACCCGTTCTGACCTGGAAGAACGTGCCATCACCAATGGTGAGAAATGGGGTATTGGCCGTCTGCTGATGACGGGTGACCTGATCATCGGTGTGTATCTGCGTGCCTGGACGTACATCACTGAGCCGCGCCGTCTGTATAAAGAAGGTGAGATCACCAAAGAAGACCTGCACAACATGCACCTGATTGCTGTGTTCAGCTATCTGCCGTATGGCATCTTCTGTTACACCGTGTGGCACCTGTTCCTGATCGTGGCGGGTGCGAATGGTGTGGCGTCTCTGATGGGCACCAGCATCGCCTGGCCTGAATGGCTGATGGCGCAGCAGGTTTGGGTGATGCCTCTGCTGGTGACTCTGATCGTGCCAAACATTCTGCGCATGTTCTGCCTGCACTTCATTTCATCGAACATGCACTACTACGGTGATGTGGTGAAAGGTGTGATTCAGCAGCAGTGTCAGGTGCTGAACAAGTGGTACCTCGCGCCTTTCCAGCTGTTCTGCTTCAACTTTGGCAGCACGCATGCAATTCACCACTTCGTTGTGCGCGATACCTTCTACATCCGTCAACTGGCGGCGAAGGATTCACACGAAGTACTGCGTGCACATGGCATCCGTTTTAACGATATGGGTACGTTCACACGGGCCAACCGCTGGGGCAAGGTTGAATCTGAACGACCTGTCGGTTCGGCCATGGGTGAAACCAAACCCGCCTGAGGGGTTAAACCCTCACTCCATCGAAACCGGCCTTAATGGCCGGTTTTTTTGTGCCTGTAGATAGAGAGACCGGACGTTCACAGTCATCCGGCGTCTGGCGCAACCTTTGATCCTTATAGCTCTTACCTATCAATCCGGTTTAAAAGATCAATTTAAATTATCGACAACACTCCCTTACTATAAATCTCATAAAGTGATCTGACAGAGGAACAAAACATGATCAATACTGAGATTAAACCGTTCAAGACAACCGCGTTCAAATCCGGTGACTTCGTGGAGGTGTCCGATGCCGACGTTAAAGGAAAATGGGGAATCTTCTTCTTCTACCCAGCCGACTTCACATTCGTCTGCCCAACCGAGCTGGGTGACATCGCTGATCATTACGATGAGCTTAAGAAACTGGGTGTAGAAGTTTATTCTGTGTCTACGGACACACATTTCGTGCACAAGGCATGGCATGATTCCTCCGAGACCATTGGTAAGATCGACTACTACATGCTGGGCGACGCCAATGGCCACATCACCAACAACTTTGGTGTGATGCGTGAAGGTATGGGTCTGGCAGACCGCGCTACCTTCCTCGTTGACCCTGAAGGTGTGATCCAGTTTATGGAAGTGACCTGCGAAGGCGTCGGTCGTAATGCCGATGAGCTGCTGCGCAAGGTCAAAGCGGCACAGTACATCGCTGCCCACCCGGGAGAAGTCTGCCCTGCGAAGTGGAAAGAAGGCGAAACCACTCTGGCACCATCGCTGGATCTCGTTGGTAAGATCTGAATTTGATAAAGATCGGGGCTTGTTGCCCCGGCTGACTGACGACCTATTCTGATTTTTATACTCTGACTCTCAAATTTTTAAAGGTGAACCACATGTTAGATGCAAACATGAAACAACAACTGGGCGCCTACCTGAACAACCTCCGTCACGCGATTGAGATTCAGGTATCCGTCAACGGCACGCCAAAATCCGACGAACTGGAAGCGCTGGCCAAAGAAATTGCTGAACTCAACGACAAAGTGTCATACAGCACCACAGATGCACCGATTAACGGTCGCTCGCCAGTGATGACGGTGACCGAAGCCGGTAAGGAATCCCGCGTGGCCTTTGCCGGTGTTCCGATGGGGCACGAGTTCACTTCACTGGTGCTGGCTCTGCTGCAGGCCGGTGGTCATCCCTCAAAAGAAGATCAGGCGCTGCAGGATCAGGCGAAAGGTCTGAACAAAAAGCTCGATTTTGAAGTGTATGTATCACTGTCGTGCCACAACTGCCCGGACGTCGTACAGGCCATTAACCTGATGGCGGTACTGAATCCGAACGTGACGGCCACCATGATCGATGGCGGTGTGTTCCCGGATGAAGTGAAAGACCGTGACATCATGGCAGTACCGACGCTGTACCTGAATGGTGAGCCGATTGGTAATGGTCGTATGGGTCTGGCTGACATCCTCAACAAAGTGGATGACGATGCCGATGAAAAAGCGGCCGCGCAGCTGGCCGATAAAGATCCCTTCGACGTTCTGGTAATCGGTGGTGGCCCTGCCGGTGCTTCGGCTGCGATTTACGCGGCGCGTAAGGGCATCCGTACCGGCCTGGTAGCCGAGCGCTTTGGTGGCCAGGTGTCTGATACCGTAGGCATCGAGAACTTCATTTCTGTGAAGTACACCGAAGGCCCGCAGCTGGTGGCGCATCTGGAAGAGCACGTAAAAGAGTACGGCGTCGACATCATGAAGACCCAGAAGGTGGTTGCGGTACGCAAGAACCCGGACGGCCTGAGTGAAGTTGAACTGGCCAACGGTGCGGTACTGGCAACCAAGTCACTGATCATGTCCACCGGCGCACGCTGGAGAGAAATGAACGTGCCCGGTGAGCAGGAATACCGTACCAAGGGCGTGGCGTACTGCCCGCACTGTGACGGTCCGCTGTTTAAAGGCAAAAAAGTGGCGGTCATCGGCGGTGGTAACTCCGGTATTGAAGCCGCGATTGATCTGTCCGGTATCGTCGAACACGTGACCGTGCTGGAGTTTTCAGACACCCTGCGTGCTGACGCGGTACTGGTGAAGAAAGCTGAAAGCACCAAAAACATCACCATCATCCGTCAGGCAATGACGACTGAGGTGCTGGGTGATGGGCAACGTGTGGTGGGTCTGAAATACAAAGACCGTGCAACCGATGAGACTCACGTCATCGACCTGGCCGGTATCTTCGTTCAGATTGGCCTGGTGCCGAATACGGAGTTCCTGAAGGACACCATCCAGCTGACCGAACGTGGTGAGATTGTGATTGATGACCACGGTCAGACCAGTGTTCCGGGTATTTTTGCCGCCGGAGACTGTACCAATGTGCCGTACAAGCAGATCATCATTTCGATGGGTGCTGGTGCAACGGCCGCGCTGGGTGCGTTTGATTACTTGATCCGTAACTGAGCTCCAGCCGCAAGCGCTCGTCTGCAACCGAAGTACGGTGATTGTCACCGTGCTTCATCCGATGCATAAAAAAACACCCGACTGGGTGTTTTTTTATGCCATTTGATTTTTCACCTGCCTGCAACCAAAGAAAGCACCTGTGGTGATTGGAAGGTGTGGCATAAGCGGCCTAAACTGAATGTTTAACTCAGTAGTCCGTTGTCACTGAGGGAAGGTCTGTGCATTCTGACATTTTGCAGAGTGCACTCAATGAACTTCATACGACTTTCTTTATGAACCTCCAACATGCTGACAACCAATGATGAAACGTAAGCCTGGGAGTCAGGCAGGACGTCAACCATCGTCTGGCCAGTCTGATCGCCGACTTCTTGACAGCCAGTTTGCTGAAGCCCGTGCTGCGGCCGGAGAGACGGATCCGTTTTCCGGCTTTCTGCTGCGTAACAGCTCAGGACAGGGTGATGAGCTGAATGAAGTGCTACACCTTATCCGTGAGTACTTCGATATGGAAGTGGCATTTATCGCCGAATTTGTCGGTGATCAGCATGTGTTCCGTTATATCGATTCCTGCCGTGAGAATGAGATTTTCTATCCGGGTTTTACATCCCCGTTAGGTGACAGTTATTGCCATCGCATTGTGAGCGGCCAGATCGAAGGTGTTATCTGTGATGCCCGTGCGCATCCCGTCACCGGGCAACTGGCGGCAACTCAGGATGTGAACATCGGTTGTCATCTGGGAGTACCGGTTGTTTACCCGGACGGCGAACTCTTCGGTACCCTGTGCTGCTTCCGCTCTGATCCCGATTACACCCTGTGCGAGCGGGACCGCCGTTTTCTCAAATCTTTCGCAGAAATGGCAGGGCGGCTGCTCAGTAATCGCCAGCTGGACCATTCACGTATTCAACAGATCAGCGAGCGGGTTTCGGGGCTGATCCAGCATGATCGGTTGCAGGTACATTATCAGCCTGTGGTCGAACTGGATAGCAAAACCGTGATTGGTGTTGAGGCGCTGGCACGTTTTCCGGATTACCCTCAACGTGAGACTGCTCTCTGGTTTTATGAGGCCGAACAGGCGGGTCTGGGACAGGATCTGGAGCTGTATGCCATTCGTTGTGCCATCCGATCACTGGAGCCTTTGCCGGGTCCCTTCTATCTGGGTCTTAATGCATCACCCTCCCTGATTCTGAATGGCTCTCTGGAGAAAACCCTGCGGGAAGAAACCCTGCCATGCCCGGTGGTGATTGAAATTACCGAACATACCCCGATTTCCGATTATGCCGAATTCCGTTACGCACTGAGCTCACTGAAACTCATGGGTGTGAAACTGGCGATTGATGATGTAGGGGCCGGTTTCTCCAGCCTGCAGCACATTCTTGAGCTGGATCCTGACATCATCAAGCTGGATATCACTCTGGTGCGCAATATTCATAAAGACCGTATACGCCATGCTCTGGCGCGTTCTCTGAGTGTATTCGCGGCCGATATCGGTTGCAGCATTGTCGCGGAAGGGGTCGAAAAGCAGGAAGAGCTGCGTTGCTTGCGGCGACTTGGCGTGAACCGGGCGCAGGGGTATTACCTGGCCCGGCCAGCCGCCGAAGGGTACGGGCGGGTTCAGTTCGAGCTGTAACGCTCGCTGAGGTACTGGAATACCGCACGGATGCCCATGGCTTCACCACCCACTGGCTTGCCCGGAAAGGCGCGGCGGTTCCAGGCCATGATGTCGAAATGCACCCATGGGCAGTCGCCAACAAAGGCCTCCAGATACAGCGCCGCCGTGATGGCACCGCCCGGCGCGTTGGAGGAATTCACCAGATCGGCAATGTCACTCGACAGTGCTTCTTTGTACAGGCGGTGCAGTGGCATGTTCCACACGGGGTCACTGATTTTTTCACCGGTCTCCATCAGCGCCTGAGCGACCGGTTTCTGATTGGTGAAAAAGCCCGGCAGGTCGGTACCCAGTGCTACCCGGCAGGCACCCGTCAGAGTGGCGAAATCAATCATGATCTCCGGTGATTCTGATGCACCTTCAAACAGGGCGT
Source organism: Thalassolituus sp. (assembly GCA_052031325.1). Classification (GTDB taxonomy): domain Bacteria; phylum Pseudomonadota; class Gammaproteobacteria; order Pseudomonadales; family Oceanobacteraceae; genus Thalassolituus. Next base: position 9,392 of record JBPEXS010000247.1, read on the forward strand.
CACACAGCACCAGACGACCCTCGGCGTCGGTGTTATCGATTTCCACGGTCAGGCCTTTGCGCGTCGGCAGTACATCACCGGGGCGGAAGGCATTGCCACTGACGGCATTCTCCGCCGCAGCAACCAACAGGCGCAGACGCACGGGCAGATTAAAGGCCATGATCAGATACGCCAGACCAAAGGCGTTGGCCGCCCCTCCCATGTCTTTTTTCATCAGGCGCATGCTGTCGCCCGGTTTCAGGTTCAGACCACCACTGTCAAAACAGATGCCCTTACCGACCAGAGTGACCAGTGGGTGAGACTCATCACCCCAGCGCAGATCGAGCAAACGCGGCGGGTGTACGCTGGCACGGCCCACGGCATGAATCATCGGATAGTTTTCAGTCAGTAGCTCATCGCCGACCACTTCGGTGAATTGCGCACCGAATTCCTCAGCCATCGCCGATACGGCGTCAGACAGGTTCTGCGGCATCATGTCCGAGGCCGGAGTATTGATCAGATCACGCACGCGGCAGGTGCCCTCGACCAGTTTTGTTGCCGCCGACAGTGCCGTGTCATCGCTGAGAGCCAGTACCGCTTTGGCTTCTGGCTTAGTGGTATAGCGGTCGAAGCGATAAGCGCCCACGCCCCAACCAAAGGCGATGCCAGTCAGGGTGTCTGTATCAAACGACTGCTGCAGTACGTACTGACCGGCCGGCAGACTGGTTGCGAGCTGACCACAGGCAAAGAAATCCTTCACAGACTCGACGACATGAACGGCAGCGGCGACACCGCCTTCGCCGGGAATCAGGCTCAGGCCAGAGCCGCGGTAAGCCGACTGAGTGAGCCAGGCCTGGGTGGTTTCAGGCTGGGCAGTCAGCCAGTCTGCAAAGGCGTGTTTTTCAATCAGGTGAAGCGGTGTGCCCTCAGTGGCGGACACTAAAACAGCGGACATAAGAGGTATTCCTGAGGCAAAACGGGGTTTCCGGATAGGTT
>JBPEXS010000248.1:0-2467 GCA_052031325.1 Thalassolituus sp.
GCGGCTGACGTGTGCTCAGCGCCGGAATGGCATCGCGGATATCGTTAATCACCCGATAGGTGTCAGAGGTCAGCAGCTCTTTCGCTTCATCGGCACAGAACAGCATGCTGTTGAGCATGCCAGCAATGGCGTTGTGAATCGGCCCTTCGAGCAGCTGACGGGTCATGTCGTTGTCGCTGGGTGGCACGTTCATTACCGGTGTCGATGTGGCTTCCGCCAGCACCTGCAACAGGTAAGCACGCAGTTCCGGCGTCAGTGGTTCTTCACCATTCAGGAAGCTGTATGTCGTACGCAGGGTACGCAATGAGGATTCAGCGCGCTCGGCATAGCGCCCCAGCCAGAACAGGTTTTCCAGTACCCGGCTCGGCAGGTTGATCAGATCGGTATCACGTGCCGTCTGCTCTTCCTGACTTGGCAGATTGGTCGCTTCACGCTCGGGCTCAGAGGCCACCACCCAGGTGTCTTTACTGGAGGCACCGGTCTGACTGGAAATGATGAACTGATCATCTTCCAGCCCGACCCGGGTCAGGCCCCCCGGCATAATGCTGTAAGAGCCTGTACCGGCAATGGCGTAGCTGCGCAGAATCGCCGGGCGTGGCTGCAGGCTCTGTTGCTGCAGCGTCGGCAGATAACTGGAAGGCAGCAGTGGCTGAGCAACGTACTGGGACGGGTCGGCCTCGATACGGGCTTTCAGCTGCGCCAGTTCGTCTTTGCTGGCATGAGCACCACTCACAGCGTACTGCCCTGGCAGGCGGAACGTCGGTTTAATCACCAGTTCCTGCATATGCGACAGAACATAGTCGCGGTCTTTGCGATCGCCACACCACCAGGTATCGACAGATGGCAGACGTAGTTCGCGACCCAGCAGGGCCTTGGAAATCGCTGGCAGATATTTCATCAGTACCGGGTTTTCCAGTACGCCCGACCCCAGCGGATTGGCGACCACCAGATTGCCGGAGCGGACGACATCCAGCATGCCAGCAACACCCAGGCGCGAATCGCTGCGCAGCTCAACCGGATCGCAGTACCAGTCATCAACACGACGCAACAGCACATCCACCCGGTTAAGGCCATCGAGGGATTTCATCCACAGGAAGCCGTTGCGCACGACAAGGTCATCGCTCTGAACCAGATAAAAGCCCAGATAGTTGGCCAGATAGGCGTGCTCGAAGTAGGTTTCGTTGCGTGGCCCCGGTGTCAGTACGGCAATGCGCGGACGGGCCTGATGCGGGCACAGGCTGATCAGCTTGGCGCGCAGCTGCTGGAAGAAGGTCGCCAGACGATGAACATGGCTGTCGCGGAACAGACTGGGGAATACCCGTGACATCACAGTACGGTTTTCCAGCGCGTAGCCCATGCCACTCGGGGCCTGAGTACGGTCGGAAAGCACCAGCATGCTGCCGTCTTCTCGGCGGATCATATCCACCGCATGAACAATCAGCTCGTGCTCACCTGGCATCTTGATGCCATGGCAGGCGCGCATAAAGCCCCGGTGTGCGAACAGACTCTCAGGCGGGATTACGCCGGTGCGGATCAGCTGGCGCGGCCCATAAATGTCGCGCAGCAGCAGGTTCAGCAGCTCAGAGCGCTCCAGCAGCCCGGCTTCAATATCGCCCCACTCGTCACTGCCGATGATGTTCGGCACCAGATCCAGATCCCAGATCCGCGATGGGTTGATGTTATCGCTGTAGACATTATAAGAAGCGCCGTCATCACGCAGCAGGCGCATGGCCTTCTGCTGACGCTCGGCGAGGGCTTCAGGAGTGATGTTGTTGAGGCTGTCGAGTACATAAGCCCAGTGAGGTTTTATCTCACCGTCGGCATCACGGACTTCATCCCCGGTCAGGCCGGGGACCTGATAGTCCAGCATGTTCTGCGAATCGGGCTGCGTAAGCTCTGCGGTCATAAAGTATCTTGGTTATCGGCTGACCCTTAGGTAGGGCCGTAATTATGGCAGATAACAGCCCTGTTTTCTTCGCTCTCAGTACTTAGGCTTAGCCCGCAGATCCAGCGTCCAGGGATACTCGTCGTAAGACTCTTCCAGCGGCGGTGCCATCGGGCGTGGGTCCGTGTGTGGGAAGAACTGGCGCAGCGCATCCACATCCGGACGTGGTGTGAACGGCCCCTGAGTAAACTGAGTATCCGTGAAGCGGTTGCCACGACGGGATTCCGCTTCAAACGCATTCACCGGGAAGGTGTCATAGCTACGGCCACCCGGATGCGATACGTGGTAAGTACAGCCACCAATGGAGCGGCCATTCCAGGTATCGATAATATCCAGCGTCAGCGGCGCATGTATGCCGATGGTCGGATGCAGCGCCGATGGTGGTGCCCAGGCTTTGTAGCGCACACCGGCCACGAATTCGCCGTGACGACCCGTGCTGCGCAGCGGTACACGACGGCCGTTACAGGCCAGCACATAGCGCTCACCGGTCAGGCCGGTGACACGAACCTGCAGACGCTCCAC
>JBPEXS010000249.1:0-3696 GCA_052031325.1 Thalassolituus sp.
AGGCTGTAGATACCAACCTTAGTCATGACCGCAAACAGAGCCGCAACCGGAATCGAGGTACTGCTGTAGGTTTTCGGCAGCCAGAAGTGCAGCGGCAGTAGCGCGGCTTTGATACCAAACACCATCATCAGCAACAGGGCACCGGCTTCAGCCAGTGGCAGGCTTTCTGCCGGAATCAGAGGCGCACGGGCCGCCATATCCGGGATACTGAGCGTACCAAAGGCATGATAAAGCACCGCCAGAGCAATCAGGAAAAACGCCGAACCGATCAGGTTGAACAGCACATAGTGCTGAGCAGCCCGGGTCCGCTCTCTACCTCCACCATGAATCAGCAGCGAGTAGGAAGCGATCAGCAGGATTTCAAAAAAGACGAACAGGTTAAACGCATCCGCCGTCAGAAATGCCCCGTTGACCCCCATCAGCTGGAACATAAATAAAGGATGGAAATACCGCCCGCGGGTGTCTTCCCCGCCACAGGCAAAGAGATGCGCAGCCAGGGCCAGCACGGAAGTGACCAGCAGCATAAAGCTGGACATAAGATCCGATATCAGAAAGATCCCGAACGGGGCCTGCCAGTCTCCCATGGCATAAGCCCGCGGACCGTTTTGAAAACCATCCACAAGCAGAAAAGCAGACAGGCCGACCAGCAACCAGAGAAACAGCTGCGTCACGCCCCGTTGCACATTGAGGCGCGAGTTAAACCAGGGAAACAAAAGGAATACAGCGGCAAAGAACGGCAGCAATACCGGCAGAGCAGGCAAATGCATCATTTGTCTTTGCTCCCACGGTGACGGTCAGGATGCTGACGCACACGACCATTCTGATTTTTGTTAGCAAGCAGATCAGAGTCTGCCGCTTTGCCATCCACCTGGTCATTTCCAAGGTCGGCACGTGCGCGGATAGCCAGAATCAGTGCAAAGGCCGTCATCGCAAAACCGATTACAATGGCGGTCAGCACCAGAGCCTGAGGCAGTGGGTCAGAATACTCTGCACCTTCGGAGAGAATAGCCGGCTTATTCAGAGCCAGCCCACCACTGGAAAACAGGAAGAGGTTAACCGCGTAGGACATCAGCGTCAGCCCCATCACCACGGCAAAGGTATGCCCACGCAGCATCAGAAACACCGAGCAGGTCACCATCAGACCAACGGTCACAGCGTAAACTAATTCCATCAGGAGTCTCCCCGTGGTGCTGTAGGCCGTTCAGCGGTTGTCAGTTTTCCGAGGTTTGCGAGAATGGACAACGTTGCTCCAATCACAGTCAGATAGACTCCCAGGTCAAAGGCCATCGCACTGGCCAGCTCAAACTTGCCTACCATAGGCAGATAGAAATAATCGAACCAGGACGTCAGGAAAGGGCGCTCAAAGAACCAGCTTCCTGCACCAGACAGGAAGGCGATCATCAGGCCACTGACGATAAACCACTGGAATTTAAGATCACCGTGAACCCGCATCCATACCACACCATTGGCAATGTATTGCTGAATCAGTGCTATCGCGGTAATCAGTCCGGCGATAAAGCCACCACCGGGCATGTTATGACCCCGCAGGAAGATATATGCCGACACCAGCAGTGCCAGTGGCAGCAGGCTCTGAGAAATCTGCATCAGCATCATCGGGTGCTTGTCTTCAGACCAGGCACGACCGTCCATATCCGATGAAGGCACAAACAGACGTACACCGGCGAGCAGCTTATAGATACCCAGAGCCGCAATGGCGAGTACCGTAATTTCACCGAACGTATCAAACCCCCGGAAATCGACCAGGATGACATTCACTACGTTCGTACCACCGCCGCCGGTTTTGGCATTCGCGGTAAAGAAGTGGCTGATACTGTCGACCGGACGGGTCAGCATGGCATACGTCAGAGTGCCGACCAGGGCACCAATAAAGGCCGCAATCCCCAGGTCACGGACAATACGTCGCGGTGACAGATGGTTGAGAGTGATTTTCTGTGGCAGAAAATACAGCGCCAGCAGAAACAGAATAATGGTCGCCACTTCAACAGACAGCTGAGTGAGGGCAAGATCAGGTGCCGAAAACCAAGCGAAGGCTACCGAAACAACCAGCCCGACCACCGACACAGTTACCAGCGCCAACAACCGCAGATGACTCAGCAGGACAGTGGCCACAGACCCGACAATCAGCAGCAGCGCACCACCAAGACTGACAAAGTCGAGATCGGTCATGGCCATGCTGCCACGGGCTTCTTTGAGGTGAATCAGCGGGATGAAAATCGCCAGAGCGGCCATGATCATCAACCACAGGGAATAGCGCTGAAAACTGCCGTTATCCAGCAGGTTCTGCAATCTGGTCGCCCGACAGATCAGCCACTGGATACCCTGCTCAAATACCTGCTTGGCATCCAGCTCGGCAAAGCGCGCCTGGAAGGCAAACATAGCGCGCCGCTGGCTGTATAGCGTGACACCACCGAGTACCGCCAGGAAACTCATCAGCAAAGGTAAGTTAAAGCCGTGCCAGATTGAGATACTGAACGCAGGCACGCCTTCTGGCATCAGTGACTGACCGACCATCATCAGCAGATCGCCAACCAGAAACTGCGGAAAGATTCCGACCAGCAGACACAGCACTACCAGCACTTCGACCGGAACACGCATAAACACAGGTGGTTCATGCGGCGTTTTAGGCAGACCAATCGGCTCACCGTTGAAGAACACATCGTGGGCAAAGCGCAGTGAATAGGCAACCGCCAGTGCACCACCGATGGTGACCAGAATTGGAATCAACCAGGAGAGTGCTCCCAGAGCTTCCTGGTTGAGCGCTTCGGCAAAGAGCATTTCTTTCGACAGAAAGCCATTCAATAAAGGCACACCCGCCATGGCCGAGGCAGCAACCATGGCGAGTGTGGCGGTATAGGGCATATAGCGGAACAGACCATTGAGCTTGCGCATATCGCGCGAGCCGGCCTCGTGATCAATAATGCCTGCTGCCATAAACAACGACGCCTTGAACACCGCGTGGTTGATCACATGGAACATGGCGGCAATGGAGGCGAGCTTGGTATCCAGGCCCAGCAGAAGCGTAATCAGGCCGAGATGACTGATGGTGGAATACGCCAGCAGACCTTTCAGGTCATGCTTGAACAGCGCCGTATAGGCTCCGACCAGCAGAGTAATAAGGCCGACAAGACTGACCAGCGCAAACCAGAGCTCCGTCTGCGACAGCACAGGATAAAAGCGTGCCATCAGGAAGATACCCGCTTTCACCATGGTGGCAGAGTGCAGATAAGAAGACACCGGCGTCGGAGCGGCCATGGCCTGCGGTAACCAGACATGAAACGGGAACTGAGCGGATTTGGTAAAGGCCCCCAAAAGCACCAGAATCGTGATCACCGGGTACAGATTACTTTCTGCCAGCAAGCGACCACTGGCCAGTACGGTCTGCAGATCGTAACTGCCCACCGTTTCACCAATCAGAATCAGACCAGCAAGCAGCGCCAGGCCACCAGCACCAGTGATGGTCAGGGCCATGCGTGCACCTTTACGGGCATCCGAACGATGTGACCAGTAGCTGATCAGCAGGAACGAACTGACGCTGGTCAGCTCCCAGAAGAACCACAGCTGAATCAGATTAGAAGACAGCACCACACCGAGCATGGCCGTCATAAACAGCATCAGGCTGGCATAAAAACGCCCGGCATCATCCTGGGGCGACAGGTAATAACGGGCATAGAGTAT
>JBPEXS010000025.1:0-2870 GCA_052031325.1 Thalassolituus sp.
AACCGCGCGATATGTCGATCTCAGATCTGTACCAGTACGCTGTGTATATCGGAAATCAGGGGCTGAATGCGGATAACTATCTGCTGTCGTTCTGGCGCAAGATCCTGCAGCCGGTCAGTACCTTTGCACTGGTACTGCTGGGTGTTTCCTTTATCTTCGGGCCGTTGCGTTCTGTGACCGCCGGATCGCGGATTTTCTCGGGGATATTGGTGGGGCTGGTTTACAAATACATGGAAGAACTGCTGGCACCGGCGAGCATCGTGCTTGGCTTTGCCCCAGTGATGGCCAGTGTGATTCCGATTGTGATTTCTGCCGGGTTGGGTTTTTACCTGTTACGTAAAGCGGGATAACCCACTTTCAGTCGACCCCTTTCGGCCGGTAGGCGACGCGCGTGAGCGATGCCATGTCATGCCAGGTACGTTGCTGTTTATCGATCAACATCCACAGATAGCCTGCGCCGAAAATCACCAGAGAAAACAGACCGGTGGCACTGCGTAACATGCAGTGACTGAGGCGGATGTGAGAGCCATCCAGCGTGGTCAGGTAAATACGCCAGGCCTTCATACCAATGGTCTGTCCACCTTTGCGCCATGAATGGCTGTAATACAGAAAGCAGATCACATAAAAAAGCGACGCCGCCTGCGCCGGTGTCAGGCGCACGAACTCTTCATAGCCCAGTGCCTTCGAAATCACCGTCACCAGTACGCCCCCAAACAGGATATACATCGCGATCAGAACCAGCCCATCGTAGGCCATGGCTAACAGACGACGGCTGAGTGGGGCGGTAGGGTAGTTAGTGAGCTGCATCAAGACCTCAGTGAATACGACAGACGCTGACGGGGGCGAATGTTACCATAATCACAGACGTGGCCATGGGTTTAGCGTCGCATTGATACCTTGTTGATGACACAGTTGTGTATGTGTCTGTTGATACTCAGCTTCAGGAGTTCTGTTATGACCGATCTGTTTGATATCCGCCGTGAATACACTCAGGGCCATCTGGATGAGAAAACCGCAGCAGATCATCCGCTGACACAGTTTCATGCTTGGTTTGAGGAGTACCGCAAGACCTCACCACTGGAGCCGACGGTAATGACACTGGCTTCTGTTGATGGCTCAGGCCAGCCCTGGCAGCGCATTGTGTTGCTGAAGTCTTACGACGAACAGGGTTTTGTCTTTTTTACCAACTACGAGAGCAACAAAGGCCAGCAACTGGCGGCTAACCCCAAGGCGTCTTTATTGTTCAGCTGGCTGGGCCTTGAGCGGCAGGTTCAGGTGCAGGGCAGTGTGACGAAAATCAGTCGCGAAGAATCGGCAGAGTACTTTCACTCGCGCCCAACGGAGAGCCAGTTAGGAGCCTGGGCGTCGCAGCAGAGTCGGCCATTGCCGGACCGCGCCACGCTGGAGCAGCGTTTCGACGAGGTGAAAAAAACCTACGCTGAGGGCGAGATCCCTTTACCTGATTACTGGGGCGGCTATCGCCTGGTGCCATCGCGCGTGGAGTTCTGGCAGGGTGGGGCCGCGCGGCTGCACGACCGTGTGGAGTATTCACTGAAAGATGGTCATGCAGACTGGATTAAGCAGCGCCTGAATCCCTAAGTCAGCCGCTTTTCCAGCTTATGTCACTCAGAGTCGGGAAATCATATCCCGGCTCTGAATCAGGTAATGACCGCCGAACAGTAATGCGTGGTTCAGCATGTGGAAGATCTGATACACCATTCGGCGATCCTGATACCCCTCATCAACCGGACGCACTTCCTGATAGCCGGTGTAGAAGGCCTGAGGGAAACGACCGAACAGCTCCGTCATGGCCAGGTCGGTTTCTGAGTCACCGTAAAAACAGCCTGGGTCAAAGATCACAGGTTTGCTCGATACCGTGTCCGGGATAAAACCGATATTCCCTGACCACAGGTCCCCGTGCAGCAGTGACGGTTCCGGCTGGTAACCATTCAGGCGCTTTCTTACGCCACTGACCAGCAGGTCTTCATACCCAAGCAGGTCACCACGCCGGTTCAGCTGACGCATCAGCGGGCGCAGGCGCTGGTTCAGATAAAAATCAGTCCAGTCACTGTTCCAGTCATTGTTCAGGCGGGTATCGCCACAGAAAGTCGGGGTGTCATAGCCATAGCCCTTTGTACTCACTGACGAGTGCATTTCAGCAATCTGCTGGCCAGCCAGTTTCCAGTCACCGTGCACTGCCAGCGGCAGGTGTTTCAGCACCAGATAGATGGATTCTCCGTCATCCCCGTAATACAGAGGTAAGGCGGTTGAAACCGAGTGCGTGGTCAGAATCCGTAGCAGGCCTTCGGTTTCCGCACTGGCGCGTTCCAGTGCCTGTTCGCTGCAGGGCCAGCGTTTGATAAAGAAGTCACCGCCCTGGGTTTTGGCGCTGTACTGCTGTTGAACGTCGTTATCCAGATGTTGGCTGAAGCTGATCAGTGATGCTGCATCAGCAGAGATTTTGCGGCGGTCAACACCTTCGGCCAGGATGCGGGAGACCACATATTCTGGCATATCGCGGGTAACGGGATTCGTGGCAGTCATGGTGGGACTCCGTTCTTATTGTTGTGGCATCTTCTCACAGCCGCCCGGGAATACAGTATGTGATGATTAAAGATTTGTTTCTGTGTGTAAAAGGGCAGGTGAACCTTCAGTATAGCTGCAACGCCCTTATTTTCTGGGCTTTCGGTATTTTTATGACCGTCTGATGATGGTTGTATGTCTGTTCAGAAAAAACATCAGGCGACCGGATATTAGACTAATGGCTAATATCCGGATGGTCGCCTTCTCAAACTCCCTTCCGTACACTGTCAGAAAGTCTGTTCTGGTCCTGCAGTCAGTGCGACGCAGGCCTACACTGAATAAAAATA
>JBPEXS010000250.1:0-1469 GCA_052031325.1 Thalassolituus sp.
TGCGCTTCCGCGAGCTTCAGCAGAGTCTGCTGAACCGCCAGATTGAGCATATGACCTTCAATACAGATTTCCCTCTGGGGTCCATTGAAAAGGGCCAGGATGCGATCTATGTCTGGATCTACATGGCGATGGATGAAAAAGCCGACTACATTACTCTGATCGAAGGGGCGCGCATTGAGGTTCAATGGCCGGATTCCGACGATACGGGCAGCACGATGGAATGAGCGCTCACTAACGGTGAAGGATACAGTAGCCGGATACCTCTCCTCCCTTTGACGCCCTGACGTCATCAATCCCGCGTAAGGCTTCTCTGTGTTCTGAGCAGAGCAGCCGGTCACACTTTGACAAAACACTCTGGCTTCTTCTGTGCGATCTCAGGCCATCGCTGGAAATCAAAGTTCAGAGGTCTAATATTAGAAAAATACAATATAAAGATTCAGGGAGTGTACGCATGGCCAGAGTGATCATGTTGGGTGCCGGAACCGGTGGAATGGCCGGTGCTTATGAAATCAAAGAATTGCTCGGTAGTGAGCACCAGGTCACCGTGATTAATGAGCGCGAAGACTTCTGGTTTGTGCCCTCAAACCCCTGGATTGCCGTTGGTTGGCGCGAACGGCCAGACACCAGCTTTCCGATACGCCCTTATCTCGAAAAGAAAGACATCGAGTTTATTGCCCAGGCTGTGACTAAGATTGACCCGGATACCAATACCCTGACATTGGCAGATGGCTCAACCGAAACCTACGATTACCTGGTGATTGCCACCGGCCCCAAACTCAACTTTGCCGCTGTTGAAGGTGCTGGCCCACACGGTGGTTTCACCCAGTCTATCTGTGCCCTTGATCATGCTGAAACCTGCTTTGATGATGTGAAAGCACTGGCGGCGGAACCCGGCCCGGTGATTGTCGGGGCTATGCCCGGAGCATCCTGTTTTGGCCCGGCTTACGAATACGCCTTTATTCTTGAAAAAGAACTGCGCAACCGCAAAATCCGCGACAAAATTCCGATGACCTATGTGACCAGTGAACCCTATATCGGCCACCTGGGGCTGGGTGGTGTCGGTGACTCAAAATCCATGTTGGAGAGTGAACTGCGCAACCGCCACATCAAATGGATTACCAATGCCAGCGTCACCAAAGTAGCTGACGGCACTATGTACGTTGACGAGTTAAATGAAGATGGCTCGCTGAAGAAAACCCATGAACTACCATTCAAACATTCCATGATGTTACCGGCATTTGCAGGTGTTGATCCGGTTGCTGCTGTCGAGGGCCTGTGTAATCCGAAGGGCTTTGTGCTGATTGATGAACATCAGCGTAATCCTAAGTGGTCGAATATCTATTCAGCCGGTGTCTGTGTGGCTATTCCGCCGGTTGAAGCTACCCCAGTACCAACCGGAACCCCGAAAACTGGCTATATGATCGAGTCAATGATGACGGCCATTGCGCATAACCTGAAAGCGGATATTG
>JBPEXS010000251.1:0-3231 GCA_052031325.1 Thalassolituus sp.
CCTGATCAACACCCTGGGCGGTTTTAAAGCCTGCCTGCTCGAAGGCGTAACCGGCTCAGGCAAAACCGAGGTCTACCTGCAGCTGATCGACGAAGTACTGAAGCAAGGCAAACAAGCCCTGATTCTGGTGCCTGAGATTGGCCTTACGCCCCAAACGGTACGACGCTTTCGCGAACGCTTTGGTGTGCCTGTGGCCCTGATGCACAGCGGCCTGAATGACCGCGAACGTCTGCAGGCCTGGCGACAGGTCAGCGAAGGCAAAGCCCGTATTCTGATTGGCACCCGCTCGGCCATTTTCACCCCCATGCCGGAGCCGGGGCTGATCATTCTTGATGAAGAACATGATGGCTCATTCCGCCAGCAGGATGGCCTGCGCTACTCCGCACGGGATTTCGCCATGGTACGCGGCCGCGAAGAAAACGTGCCCGTGGTACTGGGGTCGGCCACTCCCTCACTGGAAACCCTGCACAATGCACTGACCGGACGCTACCTGCACCTGAAACTCACTCAGCGTGCCGGTGATGCCCGACCGCCCGGCATGAAACTGCACAGTATTCTGCATCAACCCCTGATCGCCGGATTCGCTGAGCCCGTCATTCAGGCCATGCACAAACACCTGCAGCGCGGTAAGCAGGTACTGGTGTTTATGAACCGGAGGGGGTTTGCGCCCCTGCTTGCCTGCCGTGAGTGCGGCTGGATGGCCGAATGCCGCCGTTGCGATGCCCGTATGACGTTGCATCAGTACCCGCCACACCTGCACTGCCACCATTGTGATGCGCAGCAGGGCATTCCGATGCAGTGCCCAAAATGCAACCACCCGCAGCTGGACCCCATCGGCCAGGGCACTGAGCGCCTGGAAGACTCATTAAAAGAGATGTTCCCCGATATCACGGTAAAACGCGTCGACCGCGATACCGTGCGCACCAAAGACGCCTTTGATCAGCTGTTGGATGACCTGCATTCCGGCGAACCCTGTATTCTGGTTGGTACCCAGATGCTGGCCAAAGGTCATCACTTCCCGAATGTGACTCTGGTGGTTATTCCGGATGCCGATGCAGGCCTGTTCAGTGCCGACTTCCGCGGTATGGAGCACACCGCCCAGTTGATTAAACAGGTCGCCGGGCGTGCAGGCCGCGCCCAGGACCCCGGTGAGGTCTGGATTCAGACACTTTACGCCGATCACCCCAAACTCAATCTGCTGATCGACGACGGCTACCACGAACTCGCGCTCGCCATGCTGCGCGAACGTCTCGACCAGCAGCTGCCACCCTACGCCCACATGGCCATGCTGCGCAGCGAATGCGACAGCCAGGCACAGGCACGACAACTGCTGGAGCAGGCGCGGGAATTTACCCGTCAGTGGATCGGCCGGTATGGCGCACAAGGAGCTCCGGTAAGCGTGCTTGGCCCCTTCCCGGCGATTATGGAGCGCAGAAACGGTCGCTTCCGTTTTCAGCTGCAGTACTTCTGCCCGCAGCGTCAGCCACTGCATCAGTGTCTGGATGTGGTGATTCAACAACTGGAAGGTTTAAAAGGCTACAACCGGGTGCGCTGGCATCTGGACGTCGACCCCGTTGATACCGTGTAGCTCTGACCTAGTAAATCTGACGTAGCGAGGGGTCAGGCAGGTTTATCTCAATGGGGTTCAGTCATCGTCCTGCATCGGAATGCTGTAACGGCCTGCATCCAGACCTGCCAGACGCTCATTGATCTGCGCCTGTTCAGCCTCAGAAATCACCAGTACACCATCCGGCTGATAAAAAACGTGCTGCTTTTCATCAGCGTCGAATTTGATTTTACCGATGATGGAGCCGCTATCGTTGATGCAGTCCAGCTCCTGCTGGATGGAAAGAAACAGCATGGTGTGAGATCTCAGAATTCAGAACGGCGCGAATTATAAAGCCGGAGCCACCCGGCCTCAAACACGTGCGGGCGCTTGATACATATCAAGGACACAGTCAGCAGACTGAGTTAACGTGATGGCATGAGAGATATCACCAACGAAGCCGACGTCGCCGAACTTCTCGACGTTTTTTACGCACGCATCCGCGAACACGAAGAGCTGGGTCCCATCTTTAACGATGACATCGGCGCTTTGTGGGAGCTGCATATGGATACGCTGAACCGCTTCTGGTGCACCCTGCTGTTTGAAGGCCAGCGCTACTTTGGCAACCCCTTCTCACGCCACACCCACCTACCCATTCAGGACCATCATTTCGACCAGTGGATGACCCTGTTTGTCGGCACCATCGATGAACTCTTTGCCGGTGAGAAAACCGAAGAAGCGAAAAAACGGGCACTAAGCTTCTCAAACTCGTTTCGCAATAAGTTGGCGAAAATGCGCAGTAGCTCTGACAGCAACTCAGACAGTAACCCAGAAAGCGAGCCCGAATTTGGCGTCAGTATCGAACGCTGATCATGTTCTTTCAGAGTGAAAAACTTCAAAGTTCTGCAATGCCTGACATCTCATACCAGCAACACTCCATCAGAAAAACTGGATCACCCTAAAAGAATCACTGAATCCAGACCCCATTCGTGACCTGGCAGTCAATGGAATCCAGCACCATGTGCAGGGTCAGCCCCAGGCCCACAAGCCGCGTCTTCGGGAAAAAACACAACCCAATATAAAGAGCGACCGCCCACACCTGATGCAGCGGATGAAACCCGATACTGCAGCGGGCAGGATCATAAATCGGATTCGCCAGCAGATGGTCAACATCAACCAGCATAGTAGCAATCAGGATCAGGTAGGCTGTTTTCCAACGGTTGCGAAAGAAACAGAAGGCGATAAAGAAAGGAACAATAAAATGAAGGGCGATATGGATCATCGGTTAGTACAAGACAGGGGGGATCTTTTAGGAGTCCACGTCGATTGGATCATCTGTAAACTGCTTATAAAGGGTGTAAGGCAGGATCAAAGTATCTGCAAGAGTGGACAGAGCGCCATCAAAAAGAACATAAGACCATTTCATTTCAGTGCTACCCCATTGGCTTTCATGCGCCGGATGCGTGGAGTTTAACTGACAAAACCTGAACGCAACACCACTGTAAACGTGTGGCAACGTACTGCATTTAGAATCATCAATAACAACACCAGTATCTGCATGCATAGTGGTATTGATAGTCGCACAAGACGAACACAGCAAGGCAAAAAAGAGCACCAGCAATTTCTTCATAGGCAAATCTCTGCAGGCGGTAGTTTATTCACAAAAATTCTCAGGGTCGGCAGCC
>JBPEXS010000252.1:0-8804 GCA_052031325.1 Thalassolituus sp.
GCATCAATGTTGCGTTTACCCGCCTGATGAATCAGCTCCGGACGTTCATCTACCGCCAGAGTTTTCATCGCCTCAAGCACAGCGCTGTTCAATGCAACGGCACCAAGACTACCGCCAACCACGAGGACACGAAGTGGCCCGTCATGAAGCTCCCGTAATTCAGGGTCAGGCAGTGCCAACACCTCATCACGTACTGGGTTACCGGTTACGATGGCACCGGGTAATGCGCCCGGAAATGCCTGCATGGTGCAGGAGGAAAATTTCTGCAGAATGCGATTGGTCATACCCGCAAACGCATTCTGCTCATGAATCAGCAGTGGAATACGTTTCAGCCAGGCTGCAATTCCACCTGGGCCTGTGGCGTAACCACCCAGACCAACAACCGCTTTAGGCTTAAGTTTTTTCAGCACCTGTATCGACTGACGCACCGCTTTGAAAATCCGCGCAGGTGCGGCCAGCAAACCGAGTTTTCCTTTACCGCGCAGACCGGCGATATCAATGGTGTGCAGAGTAAATCCATGTTTCGGCACGAGCTCATACTCAATACCGTTACGGGTGCCCAACCAGTGAATCTCATACCCCTGGTCCGCAAGTTTATGAGCCACTGCTAATGCCGGAAAAACATGACCACCGGTACCACCGGCCATCATCACTATGACGTTTGAGGAGGTTTTATTCATCATCGTTTACCTCCTCTGATTTTTCTTCAGCAAGACGGGCCTCATAAGCAATACGCATAACGATTCCCACCATGGCGCAACAGATCATCAACGAGCTGCCGCCATAACTGAAGAAAGGCAGAGTCAGACCTTTGGTGGGTAATAAGCCGGTGTTCACACCGATGTTAATAATGATCTGCAGACCGAGCAGGCCAGCAATACCAACGGCTACGTACGATGCGTACATCTGACCTTGTTGCTGTGCTTTCCAGGCAATTTTCCAGATATAGCCGAGCAGTGTTGCCAGCAGTAACAAGACCGCTGCGGCACCGACCAGACCGGTTTCTTCTGCCCAGATGGCAAACACAAAGTCAGTATGAGCTTCTGGCAGATAAAATAATTTCTGAATGCTCTCACCGTAACCGGTACCGAACAGGTCGCCCCGGCCGAACGCAATCAGTGATTGAGTCAGCTGGTAGCCGCCGTTATAGACATTGTCCGGTGACCAGGGATCGAGATACGCGAGTACACGCTGCATGCGATATTCCTGACTGATCACCACGAAATACCCCATAGTGACGGTCGCAATTACCAGCATGAAAAACTGTCCCGCTTTCACACCACCCAGAAACAGCTGAATCATGGCGGCACCCATGAGTACAACAACGGCGCCAAAGTCAGGCTCCGCCAGCAGCAGAGCAACCATAACGGCCAGAACCATCAGCGGTTTTACAAAACCCGAGAACTGCTGACGCACTTCATCCGTACGACGCACCAGATAACCCGCGATATAAAACACCGCACCCAGCTTGGCGATTTCGGACGCCTGGACTTTAATCAGACCCAGGTTGAGCCAGCGCTGAGAACCATTCACTTCGTGGCCAATACCCGGCACAAACACCAGAATGAGCCCAACCACACCGGCCAACAGAAGCAGCAGATCGAATTTTGCCCAACGCGCCATGGGGACGGTTGAAATCAGGTACGTCACGCCAATGCCCATCAGCAGATACACGGCATGACGCAGAGTGAAATACGTGGGGTTACCTGTGTATTCTTCAGCGATTCCGGTTGAGGCCGACGCCACCATCAGCCAGCCCAGCACCAGCGCCGCCAACCAGGGGTAAAACACCGGGGTTTCGTTCTGCCAGTTGATAAGGCTGATGTTCATGACAACGCCTCCACCAATTCACAGAACACATCACCGCGATGCTGGTAATTTTTAAACTGATCAAAACTGGCACAGGCGGGAGAGAATAAAACGATATCACCTGCGTTTGCCTGAGCATGCGCAAGAGACAGCGCTTGCTCAACATCGTATACCTGCTCAACCTGACAGAAATCCGCCATATCCCGGGCGATGATGTTGCAATCAGCACCATAAGCAATGACATTCACATTGTTTATGCAGGCCTGACCCAGCTCAGAAAAATTCTGACCTTTTCCTTCACCACCGACGATCAGATGCAGGCGACCTTTCAGGTCAGCCGATAAACCCGTGACTGCCGCCATGGTCGAGCCGGTATTGGTACCTTTGGAATCGTTAAAATATTCCACGCCGTTCAGTTCACGCACCCACTGGCAGCGGTGCTTGAGTCCGGCAAAGTCTTGCAGTGCACGGATGCACTGACGGACATCAATCCCCAGTTCAGACACCAGCGCCAGTGCCGCAAGGGCATTGGCCAGATTATGACGACCTTTGATTTTCAACTCAGAAGCAGGCAGCAGAGGCTCGCCCTTCGCCATTAACCAGTCATTACCGTCGATGTTCTTTACGCCGAAATCAGCCGCATCACTGAGGCCGAAGGTCACATAATCTTTAATCAGATCCATGGCCGGACGGGTGTGGTCATCATCAAGATTCACCACGGCACGTTCGGCACCCTGGAAAATCCGTTGTTTGGCCCGCTCGTAATCGCGCATGCTGTTATAGCG
Organism: Thalassolituus sp.; assembly: GCA_052031325.1. Classification (GTDB taxonomy): domain Bacteria; phylum Pseudomonadota; class Gammaproteobacteria; order Pseudomonadales; family Oceanobacteraceae; genus Thalassolituus. The sequence continues at coordinate 2,595 of JBPEXS010000252.1, forward strand.
GTCCATATGATCGGGAGAAATATTCAGAATCACAGCGACATCAGCGCCAAAGTCTGTGGTGGTCTCCAGCTGAAAACTGGACAGTTCCAGAACGAAAACATCCGCGTTATCTTCGCTCAGCAGATCCAGCGCCGGGATACCCAGGTTACCACCGGCAACGGCTTTACGGCCTGCTGCGTTGATCAGTTCATTGACCAGTGTCGTGACCGTGCTTTTGCCGTTCGAACCGGTAATAGCTACGACTGGTTTTTTCACATACTGACGGAACAGCTGAATATCACCGGCCAGGATCACACCCTGCTCTGCAACCTGCTGAAAAATCTCTGTCTGAATGCTGATTCCCGGGCTGACCAGCAGCTCATCGTATGCACTTAGCTGCTCAACCGTCGGTTCACCCAGGAAGAGTTCAACGCCTGAAAATTCGGCACGAACATCATCTGCTCCGGCAAAATTTTCACGGGTATCACACAAGGAAAAATTCAAACCCTGCTGCTGACAGAAACGCGCGCACGACAGACCCGTCAGGCCCAGCCCGACGATCAGATAACGCTTCGAAGTTTCTGCCATTGCACACATAGTCATTACCGGATTTTCAGTGTCGCCAGACCAACCAGAACCAGAATGATGGTGATGATCCAGAATCGGACAATCACACGCGGTTCAGGCCAGCCTTTTAATTCAAAGTGGTGGTGCAGCGGCGCCATACGGAACACGCGACGACCCGTGGTTTTAAACGATGCTACCTGCACAATCACGGATACCGTCTCTGCGACAAAAATACCGCCCATAATAAAAAGCACGATTTCCTGACGCACAATCACGGCAACGATACCCAGAGCTGCACCCAGCGCGAGCGAGCCTACATCGCCCATAAAGACCTGAGCCGGGTAGGTGTTAAACCAGAGAAAACCAATACCTGCACCCACCATAGCGGCACAGAACACCACCAGTTCACCGGCGCCCGCGACATACGGAATACTCAGGTATTCGGCAAAATTCACATTACCCGCCAGATAAGCGCAGACGCCCAGCGCGGCAGCCACCATTACCGTGGGCATAATAGCGAGACCATCCAGACCATCGGTCAGATTCACGGCATTACTGGAACCCACAACGACAAAGTACGTCAGCAAAATAAACATCAGGCCCAGCTGCGGCATCACGTCTTTAAAAAATGGCACCACCAGCTGAGTTTCCGCCGGGCTCTGAGCGGTGTAAAAGAGATACGCGGCAAAAATAACGGCCAGAACTGACTGCCAGAAATATTTCCAACGACTTGGCAGACCACGGGAGTTTTTCTCAATTACTTTGCGGTAATCATCCACCCAGCCAATCGCACCGAATGACACAATCACCAGTACAGAAACCCAGACAAAACGATTTTCCAGATCACCCCATAACAGTGTGCTGGCGACAATGGACAACAGAATCAGCACACCACCCATGGTTGGCGTACCGGCTTTGCTTAAATGCGACTTAGGGCCAACTTCGCGGATCGCCTGACCAATCTGATATTGACGCAGTTTACGGATAACAACCGGGCCTAAAATCAGTGCTACCAGCAGCGCGGTAACGACCGAAAAAATAGCGCGCAGAGTGAGGTAGCTCACGACGCCAAAACCCGAATGAAATTGCGTCAGCCATTCTGACAGCCAGAGCAACATGGTCAGTTATCTCCTGTTGTTTTAGAGAGAGGTATGGAGAGAGCGCTAACAACCGTTTCCATACCGGCACTCCTTGAACCTTTCACCAGCAATGTATCCCCACGGCTGGTCTGTTTAAGTAAAAAATCGATCAGTGCAGGTTTATCTTCAAACCAATGTGCACCTTCACCAAAGGCATCAACCGCTGCCTTACTCAAAGGGCCGGTCGCCACCAGAGCATGAATATTGTTTTGTCGGGCGTATTCGCCAATGCCTGCGGTCATAGCGACTGCATCGTCGCCAAGCTCCGCCATATCGCCCATGACCAGCCAGCCGTTATCGGCGTTCGCCAGCACATCAATGGCAGCGCGGAAGGAACCCGGGTTGGCGTTGTAGCTGTCATCCAGAACGACCTGATCATTCAGACCAGTGTTTTTCTGCAGACGTCCTTTCACCGCAACGGCCGACTCAAGACCGGCAATAATCTGCTCAAAACTCAGACCTGTGGCACGGGTGGCCGCGACAACCGCCAGTGCATTGCGGATGTTGTGTTCACCGGGTAAAGGAAGATGAATACGGAACGACTGGCCTTCGGCGTGCAGCATAAACTCACTGTCAAGCATGCCAGTTTTAATATCCGTGGCGCGGACATCGGCAGTATCCGCAAAGCCAAACGAAACCACAGATACACTGGGGTTACCCACCATGACCCGCGACACCCAACGGTCAAAAAAGACATCGTCGGCGTTCAGCACTGCCGTGCCCTGCGGCGTAATAAAATCGAGTAATTCACCCTTTGTGGTGCAGATGGTTTCGACACTGCCAAAGCCTTCGAGATGCGCTTCAGCAACATTGGTGATAATGCCGACCTGCGGGCGTACCAGTCTGGCGGTGTAAGCAATTTCACCTTTGCCACTGGCACCCAGTTCGATCATGGCGGCCTGATGTTCTGGCTGCAGAGACAGCAGAGTCAGAGGCGCGCCGATGTGATTATTCAGATTGCCCTGAGTCATCCAGGTATTGAACGCCTGGGAAAGTACCTGTGCGGTCAGCTGTTTTACGCTGGTTTTTCCGGCACTGCCGGTCACTGCCACAACCGGTCCGCTGAACTGATCGCGGTGCCAGGCTGCAAGATCCGCCAGTGCTGTCAGTGTATTTTCGACTCGCACCACCGCCATACCCGTGTCGACGTTTTCATCTGCCAGCATGGCCACCGCACCCGCCGCCTCAGCCTGTGCCGCAAAATCGTGGCCGTTAAAACGCTCACCGGTCAGAGGCACATACAGACTGCCGTTTTTCAGAGTACGGGTATCGGTAGACACAGACGTGCAGATAACATCCGTTGCGTCTGCACCGCTGTGCAACACAGTACCTGAGGTGATTTCAGCAATCAGATTCAGAGGCAGATCACGCAGCATGCTGACCTCCGGATTTCTGATAGCCCAGGCTCAGCAGTACCGCTTCATCACTGTACGCAAGACGCTCGCCGTGAATTTCCATGTAGTCTTCGTGGCCCTTACCGGCAATCAGCAGGATGCCTTCGGCTGGCGTCGCCGCCAGTGCCGCCTTGATGGCTGCGGCGCGATCGTGCATAAACTCAAATTCACCCGCGTACTGGGACTGGCGGATATCCTCGAAAATCTGTTCCGGATCTTCGCTGCGCGGGTTGTCATCGCTCACCCAGACCTGATCGGCAACCGAAGCCGCATCCGCCATCAGCGGGCGCTTGGCCCGGTCCCGATCGCCGCCACAGCCGAACACCAGAGTGACCGGAGTGTCTTCGGACTGCAGTGCCGCCACGACGTTTTCCAGTGCATCCGGGGTGTGGGCGTAATCAACCACGGCGGCCGGGCGGCCTGAGCAGACATACAATTCCATGCGACCCGCCACCGGGCGCAGTGTGGATGTGGCCTGAGTCACGGCATCAAAATCAAAACCGAGAATCACCAACGCACTGATGGCTGCGGCGGTATTCGCCACATTGAAGCTGCCCGCCAGAGGCAGAGTCAGCTGCGCACGCCCCCAGCGACTGTCGAGAACGGCCGACATTCCCTGCGCGGTGCTGTGAAGTGAGTGGCAGACCATATCGGCGTCCGCCTGTCTGTCTTCGTGCTGGCCATCGTTGTTCAGGCTAAGACCCACCGCATTCACCGGGCGACCTGGGTAACCCCACAAACGCTGGCCCCACTCATCGTCCAGGTTGATCACTGCAGCCGCCGTGCGGTCACCACGGAACAGTTTCGCCTTAGCGGTGAAGTAGTCTTCCATGGTGCCGTGGTAGTCGAGGTGGTCCTGGGTGATGTTCGTGAGCACTGACACCGCAAAGGTCAGTCCGTCGACTCGGCCCTGATCAAGTGCGTGAGAAGACACTTCGAGGGCGGCATAACGGGCACCCTGTGCCTGCATATCGTGGAGAAGACGGTAGGTAATACAGATATCCGGAGAGGTATTACGGGTCGGTGCCAGCTCAGGCCAGATGCCGTTACCCAGCGTACCGATCACTGCGCAGCGTTCGCCCATGGCCTGCAGCAGTTGCGCCACGTACTGAGTCACAGAGCTTTTACCATTGGTACCGGTCACGCCGATTAAACGCGCCTCCAGTGCCATTGGATAACGGCTCTGCAGCCAGCTCACCAGATGCTTCGACACGGATTCAATGCCAAAAACAGGAACGCCGCCAGCCTCACAGCGGAACGGCGTCGCGCCTTCTTCAATCACCGCGGCAGCACCGGCACGGATCGCCGCATCCACATACGCAGAGCCGTGCTGACTCTGGCCTGCGCGGGCAATAAACAGGTCCCCCTGCTGCACATCGCGGCTGTCGGTCACCAGATGCGCAACATCCCGGTCCCATTCGGGCGGGATGTAGAGGGCATCACCGATGATCTGTGACAGCTTCACAGAAGCACCCACTATGGAGGTCATTGGCCCCTCCCTGCCAGATGCAAAATCTGGTTTTCAGCGGGTTTATCCGGAATCACCTGACGCAGGCGCAAGGCCTGCTGCATGATGCGCGAGAACACGGGCGCGGCCACTTCACCGCCGTAGTATTCCTTACCCTGTGGCTGATCAACCACCACCACCAGCACCAGTTCAGGGTCGGTCAGGGGTGCCACACCGGCAAACGCTGCTGTGTATTCATCTTCTTCATAACCGCGGCGGCCAACCTTATGCGCAGTACCGGTTTTGCCGCCCACGCGGTAACCTTCGACGGCCGCACGACGGCCCGTACCCTTAGCACTGACCACGGTTTCCATCATATCCAGCACCTGACGTGCCGATTCAGACGACATCACCGGTACGCAGTCCTGCCCTTCCTGATTCAGCAACATGATCGCAGGCTTGCGGCAGCCATCGACAAAACTGGTGTAAGCTTCGGCGAGTTGCAGCGGAGACACCGCGAGGCCGTAGCCGTAAGACACGGTGGCCAGCGTGACGTCTTTCATCTCTTCGGGATACGGCAGCTGACCCACCGCTTCGCCCGGAAAACCGGTCATGGTCGACTGACCAAAACCGGCACTGGTGAGGAACTCCCACATGCTCTGGGCACCCAGCTCACGGGAGATCAGGGTGGTACCCACATTACTGGATTTGGTGATCACACCCGTGACATCCAGCAGGCCGTAATCGCGATGATCAGAAATGTTTTTCCAGCCCACGCGGATAATGCCTGGTGAGGTATCAATCACCGTATCCGGCGTGTATTTACCCGACTCCAGGGCCGCTGCAACGGTAAAAGGCTTGATGGTTGATCCCGGTTCCACCAGATCCGTCACGACGCGGTTACGCATGTGCGCAGGCTTCAGGCTGGCGCGGTTATTCGGGTTGTACGAAGGCTGACTGACCATGGCCAGAATCTCGCCGGTTTTAGCATCCAGCATCACGGCGCTACCCGCTTTCGCATTATGAGTCTGCACGGCGGCTTTCAGTTCGCGGTAAGCGAGGTACTGCAGGCGCAGGTCAATGGTCAGCTGCAGGTCTTTACCCGCTTCAACCACGCTTTCAACGGACAGCTGCTTGATGACATTAGCACTGGCATCCTGAACGATGCTGCGCTTGCCATCTTTGCCGTGCAGATACTGGTCAAACGCCAGCTCAACACCTTCCTGCCCCTGACCATCAATATTAACGATACCGACGGTCTGGGCCGTGACTTCTGCTGCTGGGTAAAAGCGACGGAAATCGTCTTCGCCATGAACGCCTTTGACCTTGTGCGCCATGACCTTTTCAGTCAGGGCCGGGTCAGCCTGGCGCTTCAGATACATAAAGGCACGCCCCTGGCGTGCCGCTTTGGTTACATCCCCAACCAGCTTTTCGGGGTGGTAGCCCAACTCTCTGGCGACGCGAGCGAGGCCGTCAAAGTCACTCACCTGACGCGGGTTTACCCACAGATTGGTAACCGGGGTGCTGACCGCCAGTGGCTGTCCGTAGCGATCGGTAATCATGCCGCGACTGGCGTACTGAGTTTCAGAGCGAACGCTGCGCTTTTCGCCCTCCCAGGACAGGAACGACTGTTCAACCGTATGCAGCATAATCAGGCGCGCGAAGATGACACCCATCAGGGCGG
>JBPEXS010000253.1:0-18753 GCA_052031325.1 Thalassolituus sp.
TGTTTCTGGTGAAGCACCCTGAGTATCTGAATGTCTTCTCCCGAGACCTTGTAGACAAGCAACATGGATATCTCTGGAATAACCAATATCCGCCCGGGTAGTTGCTCTCTGACCAGCCCCAAGAAGGGGTAATGATCCAGAGCTTCTGCCCGCTGTTCAATGATCTCATCGGTTTTGTCCGCTACCAGCGGATTGTGTGTGTACAAGAACCTGTAGATGGCTTCGCGGTCGTTCAGGGCTTCCTCTTCCCAGTAAATCATTATTCGCTTTCACTTCTGATTTTTGCCTTTCGGGCAGCCATCACGGCCTTAGCAGTGTCTTGGTCTGTGAAGTGAGACTGACCTGATCCCAGTCGGTCGAATGCCTCTGTGACCTGTCTGTTAAGCCATTCGTCATGAGACAGAGCAGCACGTTGTTCCTTGGCAAGTTCTTCGGTCAACTCGCGGCAGGCATCGCTGAGCGTTCGACCCTGGCTCTCAGCCCGTTGCTGAGCCAGCCGCTTAGTCTCTTCATCTATCCTGAACTGAATGCGGGTTTCCATGGTGACTCCATGAATGTGGTGTGAGTACATATGTTAGCACGCAGTAAATCTACCGGACTATAGGCAAAAGCACTGAACGTAAAGGCTTTCCCTGCGTCTTAATACGGAATCTGTATTTTATCCCGACCTTGAAGAACGAACCCGGAGCTTCATGATGATCACCCGTACACTGTTAGCCATTACCGCAGCAACCTTCTGCTCACCCACTCTGGCTGAGTCAGAAAACAGTGAAGGCGAGTGGTCCTGGGGCATCGGTGTGTTTGGCTCCCCGGATATTTACCGCGATGCCAGCCCGCGAACCATTCCGGTGCCCATCATTGCCTACAACACCAAGCGGCTGCATGTGTTTGGCCCGTTTGTGGCGTATGACGTCTACAAAAGTGAGCATCTGATCGGGGCGGTCAGGTTGAAGCCTGTGTTTGCCGGTTATAACGAATCCGACAGCCCGTATTTTGAAGATATGGATGATCGTCATTGGAGCATGGCCGGTGGTGCCGGGCTTGAATATACAAAGTCATTTCTGAAGCTGAGGCTGGATGCTGATCATGACCTGTTGGGCATCAATAATGGCTACGAATCCAAAGCGGGTGTTTCCTTCAGATTCCCTGTGAGTGGTGTGCTGATTGAGCCGGGCCTGGCAGTGCAGTACCAGAGTAGTGATTACGTGGATTATTACTTTGGGGTTGAAGACTCTGAGGCCAGAGACTGGCGACCGGCTTACGCACCCGATGGCACCATTAATAAAGAAATCTTTCTGGCGCTGGCGACGAAGAAGCTGATGGGCGGTACGACCCGGTTTCAGGTGACCTATACGCGTTTCGGTCAGGAAATTGTCGACAGCCCTCTGACAGAGGGGAATGACTCGCTGGGCTTCAGCATAACTTTCGGTACGTTGTTCTGAAGCTGCAGATCTTAATCAGACCTTGATATGCACCCACTGCTTACGTCCCCACAGGGTGCCGTAAATCAGTGACAAGGTAATGCGGTTCAGCGATTGCAGGAGCCATACGCCGATCAGGCCGTAGCCCAGATAAGGGCCAATGATCCATGCCAGTGGCAGGAAGGCCAGCCACTGCATCACCAGATTTATCTTCATCACCTGCTTGCTGGCGCCGGCGCCCAGTAACGTCTGGGTCAGAATAATCGCCGCTACTTCAAACGGAATGCTGAAACCGATAATCCGTAACGGCCATTCGCCCAGTGCGACCAGAGCTTCATCCGGCGTAAACAGGTGCAGTACCCAGTCGGGGGCGATCCAGAGGGGCAGGCCCATCACGGCCATCATCACCATAGATACCCGCACTACATCCCAGCCCCAGCGATGGGCGTTTTCTTTTTCTTCGGCACCCAGTGCGTGCCCGACCAGACTGGCGCCCGCGATACCCAGGCCGACCGCAGGCATGATCAGCAGCAGGGAGAGCTGAGTGAGAATGTGGCCGATGGCCTGTTCATCCGTACCCAGCAGACCAATGATAAAGAAGAGCACGCTGACGCCGAGGGCAAACAGTGTCTGCTGAATGGAATTGGGAATGGCCAGTCGGGTCAGCTGACGCAAGGTGCGGCCACTCAGGTGGTAATGCACGCTGAAGCGCGAATGGTTGGTCACAAAGGTGTGCCAGAAGAACAGAGCAGCCGCCAGCAACAGGGCGGCCGCAGAGCCCATGCCGGAGCCCGTTGCGCCATAACCAGCCCAACTATCCAGCACGGTAATGCCGGTGCCCCAGTCGGCGGTGCCGTAGATGAACAGCCAGCTCAGTACGGCGTTGCTGATGTGCATGATCAGGGTGATACGCAGGTACACCCAAGCTTCGCCAATACCACTCCAGAACCCGCGGAATACGAACGCCATACCGACAAAAATCAGCGCGGCGGTTCGCCACTGAAAGTAGGGCACAGCGATGTCGATGACGGTCTGGTCATTGGTATAGAGCGCCAGATACTGCGGGGCTAAAAGCAGGAAAAAGAGCGTCATGGGGATGCCGGCGATCAGCGTTAGTGTGATGCCAGCAAACAGGGGTTCGGTGCTCTCTGCGGTGCGTCCGCCACCATGATGCCGGGCGACAATGGCCTGTACCGCAGCTGACAGCCCCATCATGGCCGAGACGACCAGAAAGGTGGCGTAACTGCCGACACCGATGGCGGCGAGTTCGTTACCACCAAGGCGGCCGACCATGGCTGCATCGACCAGATTCATCAGGCTCTGGGACAGCATGCCCACGATGATGGGCACTCCGATCATCAGAATGCGGCTGAGGCGTTGCTGCTCAACCTGGCTGGCTTTGGCTAACGCGGTACGCCATGCAGACATGGATCAGGCGTCGTAGCTGAGGTTTGGAGCCAGCCAGCGTTCCATCTCAGACAGGGTCATACCTTTGCGGGCAGCGATGTCTTCGACCTGGTCCTTGTCGATTTTACCCAGACCAAAGTATTTGGATTCAGGGTGTGAGAAGTACCAGCCGCTCACAGACGCTGCAGGCGTCATGGCGAAGTTCTCGGTCAGAGATACGCCGGTGTTTGCTTCGCCATCCAGCAGGCTGAACAGAGCCGTCTTCTCAGTGTGATCCGGGCAGGCCGGATAACCCGGTGCCGGACGGATGCCTTGATACTTCTCTTTGATCAAAGCTTCGTTGTCCAGATCTTCTTCGGCGGCATAACCCCACAGCTCTTTACGCACGATCTCGTGCATACGTTCAGCAAAGGCCTCAGCCAGACGGTCGGCCAGGGCCTTCATCATGATGCTGTTGTAGTCATCGTGACTGGCGTCGTAATCCTTCGCCAGCTTCTCGGCTTCGATGCCGGCGGTGACGATGAAGCCACCCATGTAGTCATTGACCGTACCCTCTGGTGCGACGAAGTCGGCCAGTGAGTAGTTCGGCTGTGCCGTTGGCTTATCCGTCTGCTGACGCAGCTGATGCAGTACCGCCAGCTCCGCAGATTTATCGTCGTTAAAGACCACGATGTCGTCATTGCCACGCTTGTTGGCAGGCCACAGACCGACGACGCCACGGGCATTGAACAGCTTCTCATCAACAATGCGCTGCAGCATGGCCTGCGCGTCTTTAAACAGGTTGGTGGCGGCTTCTCCGACCACTTCGTCTTCGAGAATGCGCGGGAATTTACCGGCCAGCTCCCATGACATAAAGAACGGCGTCCAGTCGATGTACTTCACCAGGTCGGCCAGATCAAAGTTCTCGTACACGGTCAGGCCCAGCTTGTTCGGTACCGGGGCAGAGTAGTTGTCCCAGTCTGCGGTAAAGGCGTTTTCACACGCCTTGTTGTACGGCAGCAGCGCCTTGGCTTTGCGGTTGGCGTTGCGCTCACGCACCGCCACATATTCTTCGCGGGTTTCGGTAATGTAAGCGGCTTTCGACTGGGCGTTTACCAGCTTCTGCGCCACACCCACGGCACGGGATGCATCGGCCACGTACACGGCGATGTCGTTCTTGTACTGTGGTTCGATCTTCACCGCAGTGTGCGCCTTCGATGTGGTGGCGCCACCGATCATCAGCGGGATGTGGTAGTCCAGACGCTGCATTTCTTTGGCAACGTGCACCATTTCATCCAGCGATGGTGTGATCAGGCCGGAGAGGCCGATGATGTCGCAGTTTTCTTCTTTAGCGGTCTTCAGAATCTTATCCGCAGCCACCATCACGCCGAGGTCGATCACCTCGAAGTTATTGCACTGAAGTACTACACCAACGATGTTCTTACCGATATCGTGTACGTCGCCTTTCACAGTTGCCATCAGGATCTTGCCCTGAGATTCAGATTTGCCGTCTTTTTCGGCTTCGATGAACGGCAGTAGGTAGGCCACGGCCTGCTTCATCACGCGGGCACTTTTTACGACTTGCGGCAGGAACATTTTACCGGAGCCGAACAAGTCACCAACGACGTTCATGCCGTCCATCAGCGGGCCTTCGATCACCTCAATCGGGCGGTCAAACATCTGGCGGGCTTCTTCGGTATCGGCTTCGACAAAGGCGTTGATGCCTTTCACCAGTGCGTGAGACAGACGTTCAGCGACTGGCAGTGAGCGCCATTCTTCGCTTTCTTTCTCCTGCACCGAGCCGTCACCACGGTACTTCTCGGCGATCTCCAATAAACGGTCCGTACCGTCTTCGCGGGTGTTGAGAATCACGTCTTCGACGCGTTCTTTCAGCTCGGCGGGCAGGTCGTCGTAAACCGCCAGCTGACCGGCGTTGACGATACCCATGCTCAAGCCATTCTTGATGGCGTAGTAGAGGAAGACCGAGTGAATCGCTTCACGTACTGGTTCATTACCACGGAACGAGAAGGACACGTTACTCACACCACCGGAGATCTTGGCGTGAGGCAGATTCTCAGTGATGTACTTACAGCTGTTGATGAAGTCCACAGCGTAGTTGTTGTGTTCTTCGATACCGGTAGCAACGGCAAAGATGTTCGGGTCGAAGATGATGTCCTGTGGCAGGAAGCCGACCTTATCCACCAGAATGCGGTAGGAACGCTCACAGATTTCGTTCTTACGCGCTTCGGTATCCGCCTGGCCGGTTTCATCAAAGGCCATAACGACCACGGCGGCACCGTAGCGCTGGCAGCGTTTTGCTTTTTCGATGAACTCGTCTTCACCTTCTTTAAGCGAGATGGAGTTCACCACGGCCTTGCCCTGAATGCATTTCAGGCCCGCTTCGATGATCTCCCACTTGGACGAGTCGACCATGATAGGTACGCGGGCGATGTCCGGCTCAGAGGCAATCAGATTCAGGTAACGGACCATGGCCGCTTCGGAATCAAGCATGCCTTCGTCCATGTTAATGTCGATGATCTGAGCACCGTTTTCCACCTGCTGACGGGCGACTTCCAGTGCTTCGTCGTAAGCTTCTTCTTTAATCAGTCGTTTGAAACGGGCTGAACCTGTGACGTTAGCGCGCTCACCGACGTTTACAAACAGGCTGGTTTCATCAAAGTTGAAGGGCTCCAGACCGGACAGGCGGCAGGCCGGGCTGATTTCAGGCACAACGCGAGGGGCGTAGCCTTTCACTTTTTCAGCAACGGCTTTGATGTGAGCCGGTGACGTACCACAGCAACCACCGACAATATTGAGGAAGCCACTGGCAGCAAACTCACCGACGATCTCAGCCATTTCGTCAGCCGACTGATCGTATTCACCGAATTCGTTCGGCAGACCGGCGTTCGGGTGTGCCGAAATGTAGACGTTGGCTTTGTTCGACAGCTCTTCAACGTAGGGGCGCAGTTCTTCAGCACCCAGAGCGCAGTTCAGACCTATGGACAGCGGTTTGGCGTGTTCCAGCGAGTTCCAGAAGGCTTCAGCCGTCTGGCCAGACAGGGTACGGCCAGAGGCATCTGTGATGGTGCCGGATATCATGATCGGCAGTTCTTCACCGCGCTGCTCGAACACTTCCTGCACGGCAAAGACAGCCGCTTTGGCGTTCAGGGTATCGAACACGGTTTCGATCAGGATGATGTCAGCACCGCCGTCCATCAGGCCTTCGGTGGCTTCGATGTACTCTTCGACCAGCTGGTCAAAGGTGATGGCGCGGAAACCCGGGTCATTGACGTCTGGCGAGATCGACAGCGTCTTACTGGTCGGGCCAAGCACACCGGCGACGTAGCGCGGAATACCGGTTTCGGCTTCTACTTCGTCTGCAACTTTACGGGCGAGGGCGGCTGCTGCGCGGTTCAGTTCCGGCACCAGGTCTTCAAGCTCGTAATCAGCCTGAGACACACGGGTGGCGTTGAAGCTGTTGGTCTCAATGATGTCGGCACCGGCCATAAAGTACTGACGGTGAATACCGGCAATGATGTCTGGCTGAGTGATAACCAGCAGGTCGTTGTTGCCTTTGACCTCTTGCGTGATGTCGGCGAAGCGCTCACCACGGTAGTCTTTTTCTTCCAGCTTGTGGCTCTGAATCAGAGTGCCCATGCCGCCGTCGAGCACATGAATGCGCTGCATCAGATTCTCTCTGAGGCGGGCGATACGTTGCTGGCGTTCGGTGGTCAATGGGGTATTGGCTGACTCAGTCATGTCTTTCTCAAGGATTCTGGCTGAAAAATGGGGCGTGGATTGTAGCAAAGACGGGATGCTCTGTCTCAGCGTGGGATGTGGATAAATGATGAATATCCCGACTATTTTGGTAAGGTATTTCTCGTGTGGATTGAGTTCCGTTACAATGGCGCTATCTAATTGAGGGCACAGTATGACCACCTATGTAGAAATCACGCCGGATGCAGAAACTTATCTGGCCGATCTTCTTTCCCGTCAGACCACCGAAGGTATGGCGGTCCGTATCTTTATTACCCAGCCAGGAACACGCTACGCCGAGACCTGTCTGGCCTACTGTCGCCCGGATGAAGTGAATAAACACGATTCAGTTCAGCAGATGGAGAAGCTCACGGTGTATGTTGAGACCCTGAGTATTCCGTATCTGGAAGAGTCCAAAATCGATTTCGCCAAAGACAAAATGGGTGGGCAGCTGACGATTAAGGCGCCAAACGCCAAAATGCCTAAAGTGACGTCGGACAGCTCTCCGGAAGAGCGCATTAACTATCTGCTGTACACCGAAATCAATCCGGGGCTGGCGTCACATGGTGGGGAAGTCAGTCTGGTAGAGCTGACCGAAGATGGTATTGCTGTGCTGGAATTCGGCGGCGGTTGCCAGGGCTGTTCTGCAGTGGATATGACGCTGAAGGATGGCGTGGAGACCAGTCTGGTGGAACGCATCCCGGAAGTTCTGGGTGTGCGTGATGTGACTGACCACTCTCAGACTGAAAACGCGTTCTTCAAATAAAACTCTTACCCTGCGGGATTCCCGTCAGGCTGTCGGACAGATCTTTCATCAGGTCGTTTCCGGGAATAATCTGTCTCAGTCGTAATCAACACCCATAGTGCTACCCACAACAGACCGTCGGAAAACCGACGGCGCGTTGCGGGTGACTGCTTTCTGACTACTTCATCGTGAGAATTTCTGCACCTGCCTGATGGAAGCGTTCGTCCATGGCTTCGGTACGCACGATCTTGATGTGCGCGACCAGAGTTTCGGATGGTCCTGGGCCTGCTTCCAGTACAAATACACCGGTTGAACCAACTTCTGGCTCATCCGCTGTTTCAAACATCAGCCCAGCGCTGCTGAGGTCCAGGCAGGTCACTACCTCCTGCGAACCACCATAAGGCGTATAGCTCGCCTTTGCGTTGATGCGCATACGCGGAAAGTTCCGTTTTTCATCGTACTGTCGGGAGATATCAAACATAGTTATGTCCTCAAGATTGACGGATCTTCTGTCTTTGTCAGCGTCAGCCGTCAGAAGTTTGTTTTTATATTTGTCAGTCTGTGGTTGTTTTTATTGTCGTCTGTAACAGTTTAGCAGTCATCGTGCCATGCTGCCGGAAATCGTAGGCGAATCGGACAATCCCGGCTTTTGGTTGAAAGCTCTGTCACAAGAAGGTAACTTTCGCAGCGATTGAGTGCTCCGGGAGAGGCGGATGACCGCAACCGTGCTGGTCATTGATGATGATTCCAGGGTGCGCGACAGTGTAGTCGCGTATCTCGCAGATTGTGATTATGAGGTTCAGTCCTCTGCACGAGCAGATGAGGCCTTCGCTACCATGGCGACGGATCTGCCGGATGCCGTTATCTGCGACCTGAAAATGCCTGGAATGCAGGGCATAGAGCTACTGGAAAAAATCAAACAACATTACCCGGAAATTCCGGTTATTATCGTGTCCGGTGCTGGCGTTATGGATGATGTTGTTCGCGCTCTGCGCCTTGGGGCCGATGACTTTCTGGTCAAACCCGTTATCGATCTTGCCGTGCTGGAACATGCTTTGAAAAAAGCTCTGAACCGCCGCCAGCTGGAGCAGGAAAACCGCGCTTACCGCGACCATCTCGAAATCACCAACCGAGAACTCCAGATCAATCTTGAGCAGCTGCGTGCAGATCAGCAGGCCGGGCGTGAAGCCCAGCTGCGTATGTTGCCGGAACCGTTATTCCTCGGAAATCTCGCCTGTACTCACCGCTTGCAGTCGTCGCTGTTTCTGAGTGGTGATTTCCTGGATTATCTGGATGTCGGGCAGAACCGTGTGGCGTTCTACATTGCCGATGTGTCTGGCCATGGGGCGTCATCGGCTTTCGCAACGGTTCTGCTGAAAAATCTGACTTATCGCCTGCGTCGGCGCATGATGCGCGGCGAAAGCGACGATATTCTTGACCCCTCAAAAGTCCTGCTGAGCATCAATGCTGAGCTGCTGGCATCCCAACTCGATAAACATCTGACGATTTTTTATGGTGTGCTGGATCAGTCCAGTGGTTGTCTGACCTACAGTACTGGTGGTCACTTCCCAATGCCGGTTCTCGTTGCAGAGGGGGCAGCAAAGTCTCTTGAAGGGCGGGGCATGCCGATTGGTCTTTTCCCCGAAGCCAGCTATAAAAATTATGACATGGTTCTGCCGGATGAATTCAGCCTGATGCTGTTCTCAGACGGTATACTTGAGATCATGACCGATACTTCCCTCAGTGACAAAGAGGGACACTTACTGGAAATGGCCGCTGCCAGTGAAGGCTCGCTGGAACGTTTCTGGGATATTGCAGACATACCAGGCTTCAGGGATGTGCCGGATGATATTGCAGTGATGACTGTTCGCCGGAGTAATGCATGACAATGAGTTCAGGCAATATTCAAGTTGCCCATGTCGGAGACGCTCACGTCATCCGTCTCAGTGGTGATGTCCGCCTAAATCTCTGTACCACCCTCGACCGTTATGTCAACGAAGTGCTGAAAGGCACTGATTACAACAATGTGATTATCGATCTGGGGCAGGCCGACGGCCTCGACAGTACGACTCTGGGGCAGATTGCAAAAATTGCCATCATCAGCCGTGAGCGTTTCGATATCGTACCCACCATCAGCAGTCCGGAGCCGGGCATTACCCGTATCCTGCTGAGTATGGGGTTTGATTCGGTCTTTCATATCGTTGATAAAGCGATTTCCGACCAGGCGGAATTCCGTGAGTGGGCGGTTGATTCGCTGGATGAAGACGATGCCCGTGAACAGGTTATTTCAGCCCACAAAGTGCTGATGAGCCTGAATGATAAGAATGAAGAAGAATTCAGACATCTGGTTGATGTTCTGGAGTCCCGCCCCCACTAAACTCTCTGACTGACCCTCAATGGGTTAAGAAACCGCCGCAACACAATCAAGGAGCCACCGTGAAAATCACCCGTGCCGCCGTCATCGGTGGAGGCAGTTTCGGAACTGTCGTTGCCAATATTCTGGCCGACAATAAAGTTAAGACTGTGCAGTGGATGCGCAATGATGTGGTGGCTGATGCCATCAATAATGAGAATACCAACCCGGATTATCTGCCGGGAGTGCGTCTCAATCCTGAGCTCAGAGCCACCACAGATCTGCTGGAGGCTGTGAAGGGTGCGGACGTTATTTTTGTTTCCATCCCGAGTAAATTTGTCCGTCAGGTGGTTGAAAGCTTTGCCGGTTCACTGACACCGGACCAGGTACTGATCAGTACCACCAAAGGCATTGAGCCTGAGCGCTTTCTACTGATGAGTCAGGTGATCCAGGAAGTCTGTCCGAACAATACAGTCGGTGTCATCAGTGGTCCAAACCTGGCCAAAGAAATTGCTCGTCGTGAGCTTGCTGCCACAGTAATTGCACTGGAAAACAGTGAGATACGCCGCAGTCTTCAGGAGGCTCTGAGCTGCGAATACTTCCGGGTTTACGCCTCGAATGACATTTACGGTGTCGAACTGGGCGGTGCTCTGAAGAACATTTACGCCATCGTCTCGGGTTTTGTCGCAGCACTCGATATGGGTGAGAACTCCAAGGCCATGATCATCACCCGCTCACTGGCGGAAATGAGCCGTTTTGCCGAAGCGCTGGGGGCGAATCCTATGACCTTCCTGGGCCTGGCTGGCGTGGGCGACCTGGTGGTGACCTGTATGTCGAATCTCAGCCGTAACTTCCGCGTGGGCTATGCACTGGGTAAAGGCCAGTCGCTGGAGGAGTCGGTCGATGAGCTGGGTGAAGTGGCCGAGGGTGTAAACACCATTGGCTATGTGAAATCCAAAGCCGATGAGCTGGGTATCTACATGCCGCTGGTGAATGGTGCTTATGAGATTCTGTTTAATGGCGCAGACCCGAAAACCATTGCCAAAAACCTGATGACCGGCGAAGCCGCGGCCGACGTCGAATTTGCCTTACCGAAAAGTGAGGTCTGAGCCATCAGGTTCAGACCCCGACGAGGATTCTGATGAAAGATAACAGCAACCTGACGTCCGATGCCTTCTGGGTACGCACGTTATTCATGATTGCCTTCTGGTTTGTGTACCGTATCGCTGGCTTTATTCTGCTTCTGTGTACTGTCGCGCAATGGTTCAGTCAGCTGTTTGCGGGTGAAAAGATCGGAGGTCTGACAGAGTTTTCAGCGTCTTTGGGTAAATACCTGCGCCAGATTTCCGATTATCTGACTCAGGTCAGTGAAGAAAAGCCATACCCCTTTACGGACTGGCCGCAGCCGTCGGATCAGGATGTTGGCTGATGCCACGCCTGGTCATTGTCCGTCATGGCGAAGCCAATCCCGGTGCCGATCATGACGCCGATAGAACACTGACGCCCTCCGGTGAGCATGAGGCTGTTGCTGCCGGGCAGTGGCTCGCCCAGAGCCTTCCTGATGCCACCATTCTCTGCAGCCCCTATCGTCGGGCACAACAGACCGCTGAGTTGATCAATCAGTCTCTGCAAGTGCCGTTGCAACTCGCCCCATGGCTGACACCAGACACCTCGCCGGTGGATGTCGCTGATCAGATAATCAATGCCACTTCTGACCTGATACTGGTGTCGCATCAGCCATTGGTCGGTCGTCTGGAGTCACTTATGGTGAATGCCAGGGATCTCGGACAAATGTGGGCGACGGCAGAATGCCGGGTACTGGATGCCGACCTCTTTGCGCCGGGGTGTATGCAACTCATAAAAAGCTGGTACCCACGGCACTGATTCTGCCGCCGGTTTCAGACTACTGCTAAGACTGAGACTGAATAAGCCTGCCAGCGGGACACACTATGAAAGACATTCTCCATATCGCTCACGCCAATGGTTTTAACGGTGGCACCTACCGGGTGATCAGTGAATGCCTGGCGCCGTACTACGATGTTCACGCCATTGACCGTTTCGGCCATAACCCCGAGTTTCCGGTCACAGATAACTGGCCGTCGCTGGTGAATGAGCTGGTTCACTATTTTGAAACCCACTTCAGCCGTCCGGTGATCGCCGTCGGGCATTCACTCGGTGGTGTGCTCAGCCTGATGGCGTCCTATCAGAGACCCGATCTGGTTAAGGCGGTCATCATGCTGGATTCACCGGTGATGCCACGTTGGCAGGCGGTTGGTATGCGGGTACTGAAAAGTACCCGGCTGAATGACCGTTTTTTCCCGATTCTGCGCACCGAGGCCCGGCGCACAGAATGGCAGGACCTGGAAGAAGCGAAAGCCTATTTCTACAGCAAATCCCTGATGAAACGGTTTGATGAGCGCTGTATGGATGATTACCTGCAGGCAGGCACAGAGCCGTTTGAAGGCGGTGTGCGCCTGCGCTTTGATCCCAACACTGAAGCCAATATCTGGCGTACCATCCCCCATCACCTGCATACCCTGGGCCGGATCAAAGTGCCTGGCGCGGTGATTGCCGGACGGCAGAGTGAATTCTATAAGCCGGTGAATGGGATGTTTATGAAAGGCCAGCTGGGTATGAAACTGCATTGGGTGCCGGGTCGTCATCTGTTCCCTATGGAGCAACCAGAAATGACGGCGGAAACACTGCATAAGGTCATTGGGGACCTGTTGCGTGGCCACTGAAGAGCGTATGCGTGAATACACTTCAGCCTCTACTGGTCTTAAAGGTCTGCAGGCAGGCCCAGTGGCTTTTGAGAACGGCACTACCAAACATTCGCCGATACTGGCTCTGCATGGCTGGCTGGACAATGCTGAAAGCTTTCGCCACTTTGCCGATGAGTTTCCTGAATACCCGCTGATCGCCCCAGATCTGCCCGGACATGGCCTGTCACACTGGCAGGGCAGTCAGGATGGGTATGTGATCTGGAGCAGCATTGGCATCCTGCACGAACTGTTGAGTGAGCTGGGCGAGCCGGTGCACCTGATTGGGCATTCCATGGGGGGAGCGATTGGACTTGTGTTGGCCGCGACGTTCCCTGAACAGGTTTTGAGTTTCACTCTGCTTGATTCCGCGGGGCCACTCAGCACCCCGGCGGAGGATGTGGCTCAGCAGTTGCGAAAATCTCTGGACGCTGTCCCCCGTGAGGCGAGGACGTTCCGTACCCAAGGTGAGGCCCTGGCGGTTCGACATACGGCCAGTCATCTGATGACGGCTGATGACCTGCGACCTATGGTGCAGCGCAATCTCAAAGAGGTCGAGGGTGGCTGGCAGTGGCGCTGGGACCCCAGGCTAAGGCTGCCTTCTAGCGTCCGCCTGACGGAAGATCAGATCAGAGGTCTGTTCCTGAGTCTGAACTGCCCGCTACTGGCACTGAGGGCCGCAGAAGGGCTGATGCCGGATACCTGGTTCCGCCAGAGGGTTGCGGCAGCGCCCCGTATCACTATTGAAGAGTTACCTGGGCATCATCATTTCCATATGAGTCCTGATACACTGCCAGCAGTGGCAAGCTCGATCCGCCAGTTTATTTCCAACCTCTGATGTCGTGATGAACCCTTACCCGTTAAAACCCCTGAAACAGCCATTTCGTATCGCACCGTCGCAGATCGTCTGGGGGCTGGTGCTGCTGGCAACGCTCGTATCGGCGTTTATGCTCAGCTGGAACATTAACCGGCACTTCGATTACGGCTATCGCTTCTGGTACGGACAGATGGAGATTGACGAGCACATTGCCCGGTATGCGCCGCAGAATCGTTACATCCGTGGCTTTGACAGTCAGTCAGAAGACCAGGTGGTTGCGCTGTTCGCTGAAATCACCGATGCCGTGCACCATCAGGGGCAGGGTCTGGGCGACATCACCTTTACGGATTCCCGTGGGCGTACACGGCCTTTGCTCAGAGAGCCTGAAATTGTGCACCTGCAGGATGTGGCCAATCTGATTGACACGCTCACTATGGCAGGCGGGTTTGCCATTCTGTTTGCCGGCATTGGTTCGCTGTTACTGGTTCAGCGTAAGGTGCCGATTCTGTTAAAGCCTCAGCTGGCTTTATTTGGCGGGCTGATCGTCGGCTTGACCCTGCTGACGTTCATCATTGGTCCTGAAAAGGTTTTCTATCAGTTCCATGTCTGGGTGTTTCCTGATGAGCACCAATGGTTCTTCTACTATCAGGACTCCCTGATGAGCACCCTGATGAAAGCTCCGGACCTCTTCGGCGGAATCGCTGTCAGCATCACCGTACTGGGACTATTGCTGTTTGCCGGGTTTGTGGTGCTGCTGAGGTGGCTGACCCGTTGAGTTGCTTCAAGATTTTACGATCATGGGGCTTCAGAAGCCCGGCTTGACCTTAAAGATCATGCGCTCCCCTGTGGTCGGGTGATCAAAGTCCAGTTCTCTTGCGTGCAGACATAAGCGGGGTTCCTGATCCGCGCCGTCACCGGCGTACAGAGTATCCCCTTTGATCGGGTGACCAATCTGCTGCATGTGCAGGCGTAACTGATGCGAGCGACCGGTCTTAGGGTAGAGCGCCACCCGGGTGTTGCCGTCTTCTATGCCTATCTTCTGCCAGCGGGTGAGGGCATAGCGCCCTTCGGTGTGACTGATTTTCTGCAGTGGCCGGTTGGGCCAGTCGACAATGATCGGCAGATTGATGCAGCCCAGATTGGCCGGTATCTCGCCGAGTACCAGGGCCTCGTAGACTTTACGGGTTGACTGGGCCTCAAATTGACGCTGCACGCCATTGAGCGCCGCTTTGTCGCGGGCAAACACCAGAATGCCTGAGGTGTCCTGATCCAGCCGGTGAATGACCAGGGTTTCGCCATAACGCTCCTGCAGGCGGCTTACTGCAGAGTCCTTCAGATAACGGCCGGGTACGCTCAGCAGACCCGGCGGCTTATTGATGACGATGATGTCGTTATCCAGGTGAAGAATCTCAGGGATACCTGGCGGAACCTGCAAGTGACGATTGTTCATGTTCAGTCTTCCAGCCCGAAGGGCGAGACGGAGACATCGCACAGCTGACGCAGAATGTCGCGGCTCACCGGGCGTTGTTTCACGCCCTGCAGCAGTGAAACCCATTCAGCATTGAGCTCATTCCAGTAATCTTCGAGTTCTGCGGCAGGGCCGCCCAGGGCTTCAAGCTGTTCATACAGTTCCGCCATGCTACCGGGCAGCAGGCGTACGTCGTCGCACTCGCCATCAAACAGCAGGGTGATGGCGGCGTCTGTGGTTGCCATGCAGACATCGGTGATCAACTGGTTGAAGCTGTCGTCACTAGCCTGCTGGTCGCGCCAGTCACAGAAGGCCTCGTAGAAACGCTGCAGGTTGGATTCAGATTTAAGCTCGCCGCTAAGAAAGGCACTGAGCTTACTCAGCACTTTATTCCAGGGGCCGAAGTCGGCCTGGTTTTCATCCTGTTGCAGGCGGATGTGAGGCTGGCAGCTGTTGATCAGGGCAAAGCACCAGCAGCTCTGGGCGACGGGTGTAAGGTCGGTAACGGTCATAAGTCAGTGTCGGTTCTGGCAACGGTATACGGTGAAGCGCTTGTCTGCAGAGAGTGCGTCGACCTTGCTGAACAGGCGCTTCAGTGACTGGTAGTAGGGCAGATGGCGATTGGCGACGACCATCAGGGTGCCATCCGGCGTGAGATGTGCAGCCGCATCGCGGAACATGGTGTCGGCAATCTGCGTCAGCTGGCGATGGCCATCATGAAAAGGCGGGTTGCAGAGAATCCAGTCGAACGCGGTGTCCACCTCGCTGAGCGCGTTGCTCTGGATGGCTTTCAGTTCAAGGTTGTTGTCTCTGGCGTTGGCCAGGGTGGAGAGGACAGCAAACTCAGAATCGTCCACGGCAATCACCTCCGCACCGGGAAAGCGCTGTTTTACAGTGAGTGCCAAAAGGCCATTGCCACAACCCAGGTCGCAGACCTTGCCTGCGATCTCTTCTGGCAGGTGTTCCAGCAGAACCTGGCTGCCCATATCGGCACGGTCGCGACAGAAAACCCCGGGAAGGCCGTTCAGACTCAGCCCGGCGCAGGTATATCCTGCCCAGTTCTGGTTGTTGGCTGAGGCAAATCCAGAGAGGCCTTTCAGGGTGACTGAACGGGCTTTGCGGATAACCCGGCTTTGCTCGTAATGACTGGCTTTGCTCTCCAGCCAGTTCAGCAGCGATATGGGGACATGCTTGGCCATGCCGGCAAGACGGACGGTGGCTTCTGGCCAGTGCTGCTGAATCAGTGAAAGCTGCAGCTTCAGCAGGTCATGTGTCTTCGGAATCTGAATCAGCACCTGCTCGATGCCTGCAAGAACCGGCAGATCTGGCCAGTGGCTGGCAGGAGCGCGTTCAAGGCCATTGCGTGTGGCGTTGTTTTTCAGGGCCTGTGCCGCACAGAAGCTATCGGTCCATACATGCGCTTCTGGCAGAGCACAGCCCAGCGCGCCGTGGCGATCGTTGAAGATCAGTGTCGGGATATTGGCCGCAGTATGCTCAAGAAGCAGTTCGTCGGCGCTGTTCCAGGGGAGGCTGACGTGTTCAGGAACGGGCGGAAAACAGGTCAGATCCAGTTGTTGTGCAGGCCATAGTGGCATCAGTAGAAGTCGTCCAGCGAACCTGTATTAAAGCTGTCGAGGAGGTCATCTTCTTTTTCGCGCTCGGATTTTTCCCGTGCGGGTTTCACTTTCGTGATGTCTTTACGGTCGTACAGTTCAGGGCTGACTTCGGGCTTTTGCGCTTTGGCGGGTTTCTGTTGCTGTTTTTCGCGAGGCTGTTTTTCCCGTGCCTGGGGATTTTCCTCAAGATACTTCTCATACACCGATTTGGTTTTATTGTTGACGCGTTTGCCGGTCTGACGGTCAGCGCCTGCTGCACGTTTCAGTTTGCTGATGCTGCCGGTTTTTACCTGATGAATGCGCTTCAGTGAACGGGTCTTTTTGCGTCGGGTCATGAGAGTCTGCTCTTCGTTTGGCCCGCATTTTAACCTGAGCGGAGCTGGCATAACAGTGTGGCCTGCGTATGTTGGTCTCATGGGCGTTGTCGCGGGGTGATTACGAAAAGTCTGTTGCTCAGTTGGCAACAGACTGATCGCCAATGTCAGCAGTTGCCTCTGACGACAGCAGCGGTCAGGCGTATATAATGAACTGACTGTTCAGTGAATCCCGCCCATGTATCTTCAGACCCTGCTTCATACCCTGGAAATCACCTTGCCGGTGGTGCTGTTAGTCATTCTCGGCATCTGGCTGAAACGCAAAGGCTCCATCAATGATGACTTCATTAAGATGTCATCCCGGCTGGTGTTCAATGTGTCTCTGCCGGTGCTTATTTTTCTGGCCATCGTCAACGCGGATCTGGGTGATCAGAATTACAATCGCCTGATTGTGTTTTCCCTTCTGGCTGGGTTGGGCTCGTTTTTTGTCGGCACCGTTGCCGCCAGACTGCTGAATATTTCTGAGTTCAGCAAGGGTGCCTTCATTCAGGCGTCTTTCCGTTCCAATCTGGCGATCATTGGTCTGGCACTCTGTATCAGTGCTTACCCTGAGCAGGGCGCGGTCATCGGTGCCATCGTGCTGGCGGTCGTGACGCCACTGTATAACCTGCTGGCGGTATACGTGCTGACGGGTGGGGCATCGCTGGCCAATCTGAAGAAACAGATCATCGTGATGGCTCAGAATCCGCTGATTATTTCGATTGTCCTGGCCGCAGCCTTCCGCCTTACAGACTGGACGCTCGGACCTGTCTGGCAGAAGACGGGGTCTACCATTGCGGCCATGACTCTGCCGCTGGCTCTGATTGGCATTGGCGGTTCACTGAGCATTGCGGTGGTCACCCGCGGTGGTATGCCGGCTCTGGCGACGTCCGCCATTAAGATTCTGATTAACCCCTTGCTGATTATCCTTGCGGCCATTCTGGTCGGTTTCCGCAATGAAGAGCTGATGGTGCTGGCCATTATGTTTGCCTGCCCGACGGCTGCTGCTGCGTTTGTGATGGCTCTGGCCATGGGCGGTGATGGCGAGCTGACGGCGAATGCCATTGCGGTGACAACCCTGGGATCTGGCGTAACAGTGGCCACGATCATCTATGTCCTCACTATTTCAGGGCTGGTATAGTGGCGACCACCTTTCTGTGAATCTGAGGCCCGCTTTGAAAGTCGCTCCTGCGTTGTATCCTGTTTCTCTTGTCCGCTTCTTTGTGCTTGGCTTGATGGTGCTTTTGGCTGCCTGCTCTGAGCCTGGGCCTGAACTGCAGATGGTGACCGGGCCGACGATGGGTACTCAGTATCATGTAACCTGGGTGGACAGTCCTTCGGCGCAAACCGATGCTCAGGCCCTGCAGGACATGATTGATTCGCGCCTGACTCAACTGAACTCTGTGTTCTCGACTTACGATCCTGAATCAGAGCTGTCTCTGCTGAATAAAAAATCGTCGACACTTGCCGGTCGCTGGATACCGGTCAGTCCTGAGCTGATGTCTGTGCTCAGGGATGCTTCCTTTGTAAATGGGTTCAGCCTGGGACGGTTTGATGTCACGGTCGGGCCTCTGGTTAATCTGTGGGGGTTTGGTCCGAAGGCGCATGACACCGTTCCGAGCGATGAGGATGTTCAGGCGTTACTGCCAGATATCGGTATGCAACACCTGCAGCTGCGCCCGGACAGCAACGAAATCTATCTCGACCGTCCGCTGTATATTGATCTTTCTGCCATTGCTAAGGGCTGGGCCGTGGACGATATCGGCCTGCTGCTGGAGGATCTTGGCATCACTGACTACCTTGTAGAGATTGGTGGAGAAGTGCGGACCCGGGGCAGTAAACCGACCGGGCCATGGCGTCTGGCCATTGAGCGCCCTGTGTATGAAGCCGGTGTGTCAGCCCAGAAGATACTGGAGCCTGGTGATCTGGCGGTGGCGACATCCGGAGATTACCGCAATTATTTTGAGAAAGACGGCCAACGTTTTTCGCATACCATTGATCCGGTGACGGGGTATCCGATCCGCCATACCCTGGCGTCTGTGACTGTGGTGATGCCAACCTGCTCACTTGCGGATGCCT
>JBPEXS010000254.1:0-1053 GCA_052031325.1 Thalassolituus sp.
GGCCGGGTATTCCGGCGGTTAAATACACGCCGAATTCGGATGGCAGTGGTGAATACACCGTAACCATCCAGATTCTGGCCATCATGACCTTGCTGTCGGTATTACCGTCGCTGCTGATCATGATGACGTCATTCACCCGGATTATTGTGGTGCTGGCGATTCTGCGTCAGGCCATTGGTCTGCAGCAGACACCGTCGAACCAGATTCTGCTGGGCCTGTCGCTGTTCCTAAGCCTGTTTATCATGATGCCGGTGTTTAAAATCGTGAACGCCGATGCCATTCAGCCGTATCTGGCAGAAACCATCACACCGCAGGAAGCCGTCGAGCGGGCCATCGTACCCGTGCATGAATTTATGCTGGCGCAGACCCGCGAAACCGACCTGAACCTGTTTGTTCGCATCAGCGGGCGCGATGACATCGCCAGCCCGGAAGAGACCCCGATTCATATTTTAATTCCCGCATTTATCACCAGCGAACTAAAAACCGCATTTCAGATAGGCTTCTTAATTTTTATTCCGTTTCTCATCATTGACCTGGTGGTCGCCAGTATTCTTATGGCCATGGGTATGATGATGCTCTCGCCCATCATTATTTCGTTGCCCTTTAAGATTATGCTGTTTGTACTGATTGATGGCTGGGCCATGATCATGGGCACACTGGCCAACAGTTTTGGCACCGTCTGACGGTGCTCAGCGAGGTAAGTTATGACTCCTAATGCGATCGGTGACATCTTTACCAATGCCCTCTACATCGTACTGGCCATCGTGCTGGTGACGATTGTCCCCAGTCTGCTGATTGGTCTGATGGTGAGTACCTTTCAGGCCGCTACTCAGATCAACGAACAGACACTGAGTTTTCTTCCCCGTCTGGTGGCCACTCTGCTGGCGATTATTATGTTCGGCCCCTGGGCCGTGAATGCGGTGCTGGATTTCACCCGCGATATTTATATGAACATTCCGTTTTTAATCGGCTGAGCTCAGACCTGTGTTTGGTATCGAGGCGCTGGACATCACCCACTGGATCGGGCGCTATATGTACCCCTTTGCCCGAATT
>JBPEXS010000255.1:0-2305 GCA_052031325.1 Thalassolituus sp.
GCGGCCAGTCGCGGATATTCGGACTGAGGTAAGGTGTTCTCTGTCATGGGGATGCAGTAAAACTCTGAAACTCTGTGTCTTATGAATATGCAGTTGATTAGCGCCAACGTCCAGTAGGAATCCATTGATTCCGTTCTGGCGCAGCGTACAATGTCTCATTTCAACCCCCGATTGAGGAACCTCACATGAGCGAACATATCCTGACCGTAACCGACGACTCTTTTGACACTGACGTACTGGCCTCTGACGTGCCTGTACTGGTGGACTTCTGGGCGGAGTGGTGTGGTCCCTGCAAAATGATCGCTCCGGTCCTGGCGGAAGTGGCTGCTGAATACGAAGGCAAAATCAAAGTTGCCAAGCTGAACATCGACCAGAATGAAGCAACCGCTCCTAAGTTCGGTATCCGCAGCATCCCAACACTGATTCTGTTCAAAGGCGGTAACGCTGAAGCCACCAAGATTGGTGCCATGAGCAAATCTGAGCTGACCAGCTTCATTGATCAGTCCATCTGATCCTGCCTTTCTGAGCTGATCCCCCGTTCACCCGGCCTGAAAAATCTCATGGCCGGGCTGGACAACCCTGTTTTTAGTATCTATATTGACCAACATTGGTGTGACGCTGCCCTCCCGGGCCTGTAATCGTCCGCCTCTCACCGGCGTACCCGCCTGATCCCTGTACTTATCCCTGATCAGACCGATTCCAGCATCAACACGAACTATAACTATTTATTTCTATGAATCTCTCAGACCTTAAACTTAAATCCGTGCCCGAATTATTAGATATTGCTAATGATATGGGGCTCGAAAACGTCAGCCGTACCCGTAAACAGGATATGATTTTCGCTATCCTGAAACACCACGCCAAGAGCGGTGAAGATATCTACGGTGACGGGGTTCTGGAGATTCTGCAGGACGGTTTTGGCTTCCTGCGCAGTGCGAATTCGTCCTATCTGGCAGGACCGGATGATATCTATGTATCACCCAGCCAGATCCGCCGTTTTAACCTGCGTAAAGGCGATAAAATCAGCGGTAAAATCCGCCCGCCGAAAGATAACGAACGTTATTTTGCGCTGCTGAAAGTCAACGAAATCAACGATGACCGACCAGAAAACGCCAAGGGCAAAGTTCTCTTTGAAAACCTGACGCCGCTGTTCCCGCAGGATCGTCTGATTCTGGAGGTCGGTAGCGGCTCCACCGAAGATCTGTCATCCCGTGTACTGGATCTGGTTGCCCCGATCGGCAAAGGTCAGCGTGGCCTGATCGTTGCTCCGCCAAAAGCCGGTAAGACCATGCTGCTGCAGACCATTGCGCAGGCCATTACCCGCAACAACCCGGAATGTGAGCTGATCGTTCTGCTGATCGACGAACGCCCTGAAGAAGTGACCGAAATGAAGCGCTCCGTGCGTGGTGAAGTGGTGGCTTCGACCTTCGACGAACCACCAGCGCGTCACGTTCAGGTCGCTGAAATGGTTATCGAAAAGGCCAAGCGTCTGGTTGAACATAAGCGTGATGTGGTGATTCTGCTCGATTCCATCACCCGTCTGGCTCGTGCTTACAACACCGTCATCCCTTCCTCCGGTAAAGTACTGACCGGTGGTGTTGATGCTAACGCACTGGAAAAACCAAAGCGTTTCTTTGGTGCTGCGCGTAATGTAGAAGAAGGTGGCTCACTGACCATCATCGCGACTGCGCTGGTAGATACCGGTTCGAAAATGGACGAAGTAATCTACGAAGAATTTAAAGGTACGGGTAACCAGGAACTGCACCTCGACCGCAAAATTGCAGAGAAGCGCATTTACCCGGCGATCAATATCCGTCGTTCAGGTACCCGTCGTGAAGATATGCTGTTCAATGAAGCAGATCTTCAGCGTCTGTGGATTCTGCGTCGCCTGCTGGCTGAGATGGAAGATGTTCCTGGCATCGAATTTCTGCTGGATAAGCTGCGCCAGACCAAGACCAATGATGAGTTCTTCGACTCGATGCGTGGCGGTAAGTAAGCTTACCGACGCACACACAGAAACGCCCGGCACTGCCGGGCGTTTTTGTTTCTGCTGCTTGTCCGGGCTGATTTACTGATATTTCTGCTCGATGGTTTCTATCACTTCGTTGCTGATGCGCAGGCTTTCCAGCAGATCGAGCAGGTTGTAATCAAGATTCACATTCAGGTGGGTTGCCTGACCGCCGAAGAAATCGGGGTTTTTTCCCTGAAACTGCAGCGACAGATTAAGCTGCCCGTCGGGCTGATACTGCACGCCAGACTGGAGCTGGTCGTACTCAAAATTCTGCAGCAGTTTCATCGCCATGCC